>NZ_JAGHQV010000430.1:0-616 GCF_017744175.1 Thalassotalea sp. G20_0
CCGAAACCGGGGCGCTATATCCGCCAGTTGGATATTCAGGGAGTGGACAGCAAATTTATTGAAAATAACAAGGGTATTCTCTCGGAATTACTGAGCCTGGCCCTGGAACCGGAGGATTTTGATGGGAGCATCGCCGGTCTGGCAGAAAACGGTTTTGAGCGCCGCTTTGGCTTACGGTTTGATGAGCCACTGGTGCGATACCGGTTATTGGATCATCCCGGCCCGGTGACGGATATCACGGTTCCGGTGTCGCAATTTATAGACCCGGGAAGCAGCAAGGTGTTTATCACGGAAAACAAGGTCAATGGTCTTGCCTTTCCATCGGTACCGGATGCCATTGTAATCTTTGGGCTGGGCTATGGTATTCAGTCATTGTCTTCCATTAGCTGGCTGAAGGAAAAAGAGATTATCTATTGGGGCGATATTGACACCCATGGTTTTGCCATACTCTCCCGCCTGCGGCAGCATTTCCCGCAAGCCCGCTCCTTGTTGATGGACCAGGCCACCCTGCAAGCGCATCTGGAACTTTGCACGGAGGAGTTGGACAGTAAACGTTTTACCGGTGAACTGGCGGGACTTACCCCGGATGAATTGCCATTGTTTGCGGCACTGAAGG
>NZ_JAGHQV010000431.1:0-616 GCF_017744175.1 Thalassotalea sp. G20_0
CCAGGGATCTGACCTTTTTTCATTGTTTCAGCAGAGCCCCTTGAGGCTCCTAATGTGCCTGTCCATGGATAAATTCTACGCCCATTGAGGACTTTCTGAAGCCGTTGTTGAAAGGTGTTGTAATAGGGTACTTTTTCAAGGTGGTAGTAATAATAGTACATAAATTTATGTATTTTCCTGTTTACATTCATTGCCATGTGTAGGTAAACTGAATGCATATAATAACAAAAACCTACATGTTGTGGAAAGGAGTTAGTAGCTGCGGCTTGGGAGTAAGGTTTTGTTTGGCAGTGGAATAATGCAGAGAGAGTACTCTTATGGAAAAAACACAGCAGGTAGACACCTTGTTTACGAAGCAAGAAGCTATGGGGGTAATTCGTATGGTTGTTTGCGCATTGGGGCGAGATGGGGGCTTAATCATCGAAGCTCATGAGTCGAAAGCGCTCAGCAGAATGTTAGATGAAGCAATGGTTGCACTAATGTCGGATAATGAAGGTTCTTGATAAGAATCTTTAACTTGGCAGCTGGCAGGCTGATATATTTTTGCAAAACAGCAGTCTGCGTTTTGCCTCAATTTATTTTCCAGAGTCACTGCAGTGAAAGCAGTGTATCGAAT
>NZ_JAGHQV010000432.1:0-615 GCF_017744175.1 Thalassotalea sp. G20_0
TATGGTTCGGCCCGGGCATCCTTCTTCGGGCTGTCGGACCGGCAGCAGCAACAGGCCATCCAGTCACTGACAAGGATGCCCGACTGTTTTGGACTGGAACCTCAGTGGGACGATCCGGCTCCCAGGGACAGCCAGAGTGCCTGGCAACGCTTCACTGCCCTGTACGACAGCAAGATGGGGGTTCAGGAAGAGGCGATGAACCGCCTGAAGCTGATGTCGATGGTCAGTGCCGGCAAGGTAACCGGGCAATACGACGAGGCGCAACAACTGGTGGAACACATTATTGACCTGCTGCCAACCCGGGACAATGCCAGCCAGCGATCCTGCCGGGAAACGGCAGAGTGCGCCCGGCCGCCAGTGTTCCAGCAGCACCAGTACGACCGGGACACAATAAACGACATGCTCAATGCTTATAAAACCATCAAGGCAGAAGTCGCCGGGCAGTTGCCGCAGTATTTTATCGACCACAAGCTGGACAGTGACCTGCAAGAAGAGATCATTACCCAGGTGGCGCTGGGCAGTTTGGGGGCCGTGCATGGCAAGCCTGCCGGGCAACGGCAGGCGGAAATAGCAGCGCGGCTGCAAATCGAAGCGGAGGAGTTTGCCCAGACTCCG
>NZ_JAGHQV010000433.1:0-614 GCF_017744175.1 Thalassotalea sp. G20_0
CAGCAGGATACCCGGAGTGATCGGTCAGCAGGCAGTGTAGAGTCTGATCGTTTTGAGCCTGACATAGTTGAACTCGGTAAAGCTGAGTCCATTTTGGCAGAATCCATTATGGCCGCCCCCGGTTTGATCAAACCCTTTTCGTCCCGCCATCCCGATGCAATTGGGCCATTAGGCGGTCTTTTGTCCCGCATTCGGACATTGCCCCAGAGTCCGGATAAAAGTTATCCGGTCATTCCGGTTCAGGCACCGGCTGAGTTTCTGACCCTGCTGGAGGCTCAGCTCCCCATTGAACAGCGGCTGGATCGCGCCGGGACTCTGGAGCCCTTCCACTGGCGTAAGGCCCTGAATAAGTTACTGGCCCATCCGGTGCGGGGTAATGTAACTATTTACAGTTTTGTCAAAGCTCAGATCAGTGCGATATTTCCGGATTCCATGGAAGAGGTTGATCGTGATGGCATTGCTGCCATCCTGAACACCCTGCCAGCCCTGAAGCACCCGAAGGATCTGGCAGATAATTTCTGGCCATTGGCCCGTTATATGGCACCGGCACTGGGCGAGTATTTGCCCGCTACTTTCGGCAAACCTTCTCTGCGCTGTACCGCGAAGATGGCCGC
>NZ_JAGHQV010000434.1:0-614 GCF_017744175.1 Thalassotalea sp. G20_0
GCGGTGAACAGCACGGTCGAAACCTCGGGTAGCTATGCAGACGCCGGCATCGGGGGGGGGCAGATTCAAGGAACGGTTGCCAACACCATGGCGGTGAACAGCTATGTCAATGGCATTAAAGAGGGGAATTCTTCTATCTCCAATGATCAGCTTCTTTGCCAAAAAGCAGACCTGCGTGTGTTAACAGCCAATTGCTCTTCGAGAACTGAATTTCTGGATGCGCTGGATGTTTCGTACAGTGATGCTTGCCCGGTAAATGCCGCTACAGCGACAACAGCCGCTGCAGTGCCAACAGTCGCCACAAGGCGCGGGGCCGTGGTTGCCAATACTACGCAGGTGAACAGTTTTGCCAGGAGCACAGGTTACTCTTCAGGCGTGGCCAGGGAGCCATTACCGGTCACACCGGCATCGACGGTCGCGAACACCACCATGAACGTTTCCGGCCTGCCGGGGGCCACCATGACTATGCCCACACCGGCACCGACGGTCGCGAACTCCACCATGAACGTTTCCGGCCTGCCGGGGGCCACCATGACGCTGCCCACACCGGCACCGACGGTCGCGAACACCACCATGAACGTTTCCGGCCTGCCGGGGGCCACCATGACTATGCC
>NZ_JAGHQV010000435.1:0-613 GCF_017744175.1 Thalassotalea sp. G20_0
CAGAACAATGGTATGAAAAGCCTCAGGACAAGCGGGAACCCTATGCGATCAGGCTTGAGGCTAAACTGGCCCAAATGAAAGCAAGAACCAAAGAGACCAGGAAAGCCAAGCCTGAAAAAGTAACATTACTGCTGTCACCTTCTGTGATTATCAATATCATCAAATACAACAAACCATTAAAGCCGGTGGTTTGGTCATCTCTGGAACACTATGCCCGCAACGGCCAGCTAACTAGCAGTTTGTGTAAGGCGCTCAGCCCGGTTATCCGAAATGATAATGAGGGTGTTGTTCCTGAGCTCGTTAAACACGCAGTGGCTGAAAAGCTGGTACAGATTGAGGCAACAAAAACACCCGTAGTAACAGCCATCGCTCTGCAGCAACCTCCTGCAAGCACGACACCCCCTTGGGATCAGGATTCCGCCAGGAGCCTTCAAGGGCCGAAATTTACCTTTGAAGCGGCAATGGAAGAGCTGGATCGTTTTCCGGTATTGGGGAATAGAGAACTTGAACTATTGGAACCCTATCGGAAAGAGATGATACTTCCGCAGTTAATGAGTGTTCTCCAAAAGATCAACCATTATGATGTGGATCAACAGACACAAAACGCCTGGCA
>NZ_JAGHQV010000436.1:0-611 GCF_017744175.1 Thalassotalea sp. G20_0
TCACCGCCCCATGTTGGGCAAGGTGGAGCGGATCAGTCAGCCCGAATTTTCCGGTAATGACGTTTCCACCGTGGATCAGCCTTTCTATGCCGTGGATGTGCAACCGTTGGATGAGAATTTCAAACCCAAGGGAAAGCTGTTGCGGGATCTGGTGGTCATGCTCCAGTACGGTGGCAAACAGCGGGGATTTTTCGCCCTGCCCGATCCAGACACCATTATTGAATTCTGTTTTGCCTACGCCAGCCCCAAACTGATTATGATCCGTGGCGTGGTTCCCTGGGGAATGGAGCTGCCACCCTGGAAGCCCGGAGAAGCCCACTGGCACTCCAGCGCCGATGTCTGGCAGGGGTACGATCTGGAGAACAACTGGCACCGCCACACCACCGCCAGCATTAGGGAGAGCTGCGGCCAGATCCGGGAGTGTAGCGCCAAAGCCAAACAATTGCTGAAATCTCCAAAAACCTGGATCGGCAGTGAGTCCGAAAACGTGCTACAAATAATGATTGATATGATGAGCACTCTGGAGAACGCCCTGAACACGATTGCCGCACACACACATAGCGGTGGTCAGGTCGGGGCACCGGATCAAGGTGGGTCGATTGCCGCAACAT
>NZ_JAGHQV010000437.1:0-610 GCF_017744175.1 Thalassotalea sp. G20_0
TGAGAAGAAAAGGAAAGATCCCCTTGGGTTGAATAAACTGATCAGCTGGACTGATGATGACCGGTCTGACTGGCTTGCAGATATTCTGGAATACCCGGCGATGACCAAAAAACAGTGACAGGTCTTGCAAAAAACAGTGACAGGTCTTGAATCTTGAATAAAGGCCCCCGAGCTTCCCGTGAAAAAAACAGTGACAGGTCTTGAATCTTGAATAAAGGCCCCCGAGCTTCCCGTGGACGTTCAAGGAGGAAGTCGGGGTCTTTAATTATGAATGAGCATTGTCGTTTTTACTGATAAGAAGAACTATTTGCACAATGAAAGACCTGACCCTGATTTTCAGATCCAGCTGCCGCTGGTTCAGCTGGTTGATCTGCTGGTTAAACTGCATCTCGGAAGGTTTGGGGTCATATATGGTCCGCCCCGCTTTGCAAGGATAAGTTTTCCATCATGATTAAAGAGTAATGCTTCCACTCTCTTAATAAAAGACCGGCCTTTGGGGTGAGGTCTCAATGCCCCTGGCCCTGATCAAGCTCTTTAATCCAGTTATTACGTCGATCGTCGTGTTTATCGGCCACCCTGCCAACGGTTCTGCCACCGTGTATCAGCAGGG
>NZ_JAGHQV010000438.1:0-609 GCF_017744175.1 Thalassotalea sp. G20_0
TGAAATATAACCCTTATCCCCGTAGAGCCAGCCTGTTAAATCTTCAATAAGATCTGGTACTGGCTTTCGGTCGTCTGTGTTAGCCGTAGTCAAACAGAAAGATAAAATTTCTCCTGGATGATTGATGATTAGATGCAGCTTGAAGCCAAATTTCCAGCCTGTAGACGTCTTACCACGTTTAGCCTCTTCTGAGAAAACCTTATGGCTGTTGATCCGGTGGTTATCACAAACGACAATGGGTGTTGAGTCAATGAATGACAAGCCAGTTTGTAGTCCCATGCATTGAGTTTTGAGATAAACAGTCAGTGGTATCAGCGCTTGTTTCATGAGTTCTACGAAACGATTGTAAGACACCAAGTTTGGAAAATAGTCTGACTTATGTCGCACAATGAGATTCTGGTAGTAATGTTTGAAATCTCGGAAAGCGCTCTGATGAAAGCAAATGATGATAGTCATTATTTCACTGAGCGAGAGCTTCGATATAACCAGAGGCTTTTTGGTATTGCAGATAAGCCGCTTATGCCATTCTGGTTCAAAAACCAGACAGAAATCATCAACATCACAGAATACACTGGTCATAGACATGGGAGCCTCCGGTTAGCTATCTGT
>NZ_JAGHQV010000439.1:0-607 GCF_017744175.1 Thalassotalea sp. G20_0
TGGGTAACCTGGCTGATGAAACCGTTGACCTGGTCATTAAACAGAGTGATCAGTTGGAGGCGGTCAAGCCGATTCTGGCGGGCAGTATTCGTGAGGTTATGGATCTTGTCGTCAAAGAAGGGGCTCTCTTTGCCGCGAGGCAGAACGGTGAACAATGTGATGACGTGAATGCCTTAGAGGGCGGCACGGCACTTACCGAACAATTACCGACGTTTCTGACCACAGCCACGGTTGAATTAATGGTTGAACTGCTGAGTGACCGTTTGCAATCCGGAGACTGGAAAACAGCAACCGTTACCGAGATCACTACCGGGGAGGTAACGACAGACTCAGCCACGATGATAGCCCGCGAAGTTGACCGAATGCTGGGTGAAGGGCTTGCCGACATGGTTAACGCAGTGGCCGACCAGGTGGAATCACTTCTGCAAAAACACCCATACACTACTGCCGAAGCGGTGCTTGGGGAATTGACCCGGCAAGGGATACACGACGGTGCTGCATGGGTAGGTGAGCTGGTGAACGGCCTGTTTGCCGGTGATGCCCGGGTCGTGTCCAGGGTAATTGATAAGTTAACCGAACAGGCGGAGTCGCTGGTGCAGACCCTGGC
>NZ_JAGHQV010000043.1:0-46922 GCF_017744175.1 Thalassotalea sp. G20_0
GTGTTAGGCCTGCCGCCAGCGTTCAATCTGAGCCATGATCAAACTCTTCAGTTTAAATCGTTGTGTTAACCCGAAGGCTAACGGCTCAATGTCACAATTAAACGTACATGAATTTACAGGTATGTTCACTTGATCAATTAAGCATCTTAAAGTGTTCAAAGCCGAAGCTTTGTTACCGATGCAATCGCACAAGCGCCCACACGAATTGTCTGATATCTTGTTAAAGAACGTTTGCTCTGGATAACTGGTCACTGGCAACCGCCAACCGACCACCGAAAGCAAGGCCGCCTATCTTACCGTGGCGGCTTTCGTTGTCAAGCATTCGTTTTTCAGAAGAAGAAAGAAGCTTTCCAACTCGCTAACGTTGCTCTCAAGCCCTGTCAGCGGAGGCGCAACTTACCGCGCCAGTTTGATTTGTCAACCGGTTGTTTTTCATTCAACCCATCTTCAAACCGTACTTCCCGGTCAGCGATGATGATTCATTCTGCTGATCCGTGGGTGACCGTTTGGGTCAGTCCGTGGAAGTGGGGCGCATTATACGCAATTGAATGACTGTGCCAACCCTCGGTTAGCACGTATACGACATCAGCTTTATGTTTCAGTCTCCCGATGCAGCAGACCAGTATCTGGAAATATAGCTACCGCTTTCTGCCAAGAGAAAACACCCGGGTCCTCAGCAGCAACAGGATCGCCAGTAAAGCGCCATAAATGACAGGTTCCGTATAGTCACTTTTAACCAGCCAGAGAAAATGAATAACCGCAAGAACAGCAGCAACGTAGACCAGTCGATGTAATTGGCTCCACTGCCTACCCAGCCGCTTCATCATTTTTTTTGTTGAAGTCACACCCAGCGCAACCAGAATCGATAGTGAAAAAGCACCGACAATAATATAAGAACGCTTATAAAGGTCTTCTAACAGTGTCTGCCATTCCCAGGACAGCATAAAAGCCAGGTAAGCCAATAGATGCAAAACTGCATAAAATAAGGCGAATAAACCCAGCATCCGCCGGAACCGGATCAGTTTTCCTATACCCGTCAGCCGTCGTACTGGTGAGATAGCCAGCGATAAGAGCAAAAATATTAATGCCCACTCTCCCAGCCCGTGGGTGAGAGCGCTGGCAGGGTCTGGCCCCAGATTGTTTTCCAGAGCCTTTATGATCAGATCGGCTAATGGAAAAAGGCTGAGAGGAAATACAGCAAGCTTGATGTTGGCAACCCGATCCATAGCCCTGTCCTTTATACAACTCAGTAAAAGCGTGTTAAATCCATGCCCTTGTATAAGTCAGCAACTTCTTCGCCATAGCCATTAAAAGGCTGAGTCTCAATCCGGTTCGGTGCCAGCAGTGTGCTTGGCAACCGTCGTTCATGTTTCTGACTCCAGCGAGGGTGATCAACCGCAGGGTTTACATTGGCATAGAACCCGTACTCCTGAGGTGCTGAGGTTTCCCAGGTGGTTTTCGGCTGCTGTTCGGTCAGACGAATTTTCACTATGGATTTGATGCTTTTGAAACCATACTTCCAGGGTACCACCAGCCGGAACGGCGCACCATTCTGATTGGGCAAGATATCGCCGTATAGCCCGGTCGCCATCAGGGTCAGCGGGTTCATGGCTTCATCGATTCTCAGCCCTTCAACATAAGGCCAGTCCAGGGAGCCAAAGGATGCCTTCTGCCCCGGCATCTGCTCAGGATCATGCAGCGTGGTGAACTCGACAAAACGGGCCTTGGACGTCGGCTCAAACTGCTTAAGGATATTGGCCAGGGGGATACCAATCCAGGGGATCACCATGGACCAGGCTTCAACACATCGCAGCCGATAGATGCGCTCTTCCATCGCATGAGGCTTGAGAATATCTTCCAGATGGTATCGACCAGGCTTTGCAACCTCACCTTCCACCACCACTGACCATGGATCTGTTTTCAGAGAATGAGCGTTTCTGACCGGATCACCTTTCCCTGTGCCAAACTCGTAAAAGTTATTGTAGGTAGTAACCACTTGATGTGGTGTAAGTGCTTCAGTCGTCGTGTAAACGTTAGGGTTAAATGCAATAACCTGCTTTTTTAGCCATTCGGGACCCGGCTGAAAAGGAAGAACATCGTCTTGTGTTTTTTTACTGATGGCTTTGGCTTCACCTTCCTGCGAGCATCCTGCCAACATCAACCCCAACCCGGCCAGAGCAAAACGCCCGGACTGCTGCATAAAACGTCGTCGGTCATGATAGATATGCTCGGGTGTAATTTCACTACTGCCGATATCTGAGCGTTTTTTTATTTTCAGTAGCATGATATCTCCTTACCAAACACTGCTTTTGTTACGGTCATTCTGGCGAGGCGATCACATGAAAGGCCGCATTTCCACATAATGCCAAGGGATATTGCCAAGCTCAAGCCTCCCTCTCTCGCAGGTATAAAAAAGCCAGCAATGCCGGCTTTATCAAGAAGCAAAGAGAAACTAAACCGTTTCTTCGTGATCACTCTTGTTTTCACCAAGCCGCCAGATCGCGGTAATCGGGCCAGAGCAGGCATAAGCGAGAAAGATCATCAGCAGTGTTCGGGGCGGGTCCATAAACACCACGGCAAAGGCCAGAACCATCGCCAGCAGAAACACAAAGTGTACCCGACCTCTCAGATCAATCTTCTTAAAACTCTGATAGCGAATATTGCTGACCATAAGGACACCAGCCCCCCCGGTAATCAGCGCGCCAAGTAAGGCTACCAGGGTGGACTCACCATCGAAACCAAAGTCACTTAATGCCCATACCATACCAATCACTACCGCCGCCGCCGCCGGACTGGCCAGGCCGGTAAAGTAGCGACTGTCGGTGACTTCAATCTGGGCATTAAACCGGGCCAGCCGCAGGGCTGCGCAAGCTGCATAGACAAACGCAATCATCCAGCCAAACTTGCCAAGATCCTGCAGCGCCCAGCTGAAGACCACCATGGCCGGGGCAACACCAAAGGTGACCATATCCGCCAGGCTGTCATACTGCTCACCAAACTTGCTCATGGTGTTGGTCATCCTGGCGACACGACCATCCAGACCATCCAGAATCATGGCGACAAATACGGCAATACAGGCCAGGGAAAAATGACCCGCCTGCGCAGCGATAACGGCGTAAAAACCACAAAACAGGTTGCCGGTGGTGAAAAGATTGGGTAACAGGTAGATCCCTTTGCGACGGATCGCCTGCCCTTCTTCAATCACCTCTTCTTCGTGCTCGTCTACAGGAAAAAAACCGTCGACGGCATCTTTATTACTCTCCGGCTTTTCCATTTTCTCAGTCATTAGTGCATCTGCTCATCATTACAGAATCAGCGTGAGACTGTATCACGAATACGCTTTTTGAGGGACACCGTCAGATCAAACATTAGGTCAGTGACCACCCCTGCTGACATCGTTTACCAAGTGCAGACCAAAACCGCTCAGCGCCGGCGTGCAGACGAACATCATTTCGGTAAAGCTTGATTTCAATAGCGCCCCAATACTTCTCCCGCTGATCCAGACCGACAAAGTCCACCAGCTGAAAACGGGGCAGGTTGTCGATTTTTCTCAGCAGGCCGCTCACCTGACGCCCCATAAAAGCCCCGGAACTGTAGCCCAGCAGCGGAATCGGCCCGGACTTTCCAGTCAGGCGAAAAAGTGGTTGGCCGTGCGCATTTCAGTGGTGCCAAAGGGGAGACTGAGGAATGGCGTTGCAGCAACGCTTCGATATCGAAAGCCAGCAGGCCATCAAATACCATCTGCATACTCCGAGAGCCTTGTTCCGGGCGACCGACTTTAATGTTGTAAATCGCAGTCATCGCCTGTAGCTGGGCGAGATCCTCCGAAACCAGGCACTGACCACCCATGCAAAATGCAGGCACTGCGATCAGGTATTTGCGGTACGTTGTGTACCAGCATCGGCAAATGCTCCTGATCGCTGTTCGCCAGACTCAGGGCGATCACTTTCTGCATAAAATCCACGGTAGCCAGCGGCCCCATTCCCCCAAGGATACCCAGCATTGCTATGCTCCCAACCATAACGGGTTATTGAGCACAGTGTTTGCCAAAACACCACAGGTTGTGAAATGCTGAAAATGGCCGGTTTATGCCGAAAAAGCATTGTGATACAAAATCGGGCAATAGTTAATTAGTGAACAGGTTGACAGGTTATGCGCTATTTTCTGGCCATTATTTTACCGCCGCTGGCTGTGCTACTTTGTGGTAAGCCATTTCAAGTGATCTTGAACATCATCCTTACCTTATGTGCCTGGCTGCCGGGTGTTATCCATGCGTTGTTCGTGGTGAATAGCCATTTGGCCGACAAACGCAACAAAGAACTGATCGACGCCATTGAGAAGAATCACCGATGAAAACTGCAACACTGAAGACAGCCACCCTGTTCGTAGCGACGCTCCTGCTGGCCGGTTGCCAGAGCACTTATTACAGCGCCATGGAAAAAGTAGGCATCCATAAGCGCGATATTATGGTGGATCGCATTGAAGATACCCAAACTGCACAGGAGCAGGCACAGGTGCAATTCCAAAGTGCACTGGAGCAGTTCCAGAGTGTTATCAACTTTGAGGGTGGCGACCTGGAAGCCGCCTACAATGACCTGAACTCAGAATACCAGGACAGCCTGACCGCTGCTGAGCGAGTAAGAGACCGCATTGCCAGTGTCCAGAATGTGTCTGATGCGCTGTTTGACGAATGGGAAGACGAACTCAATCTCTACAAGAGCGATAGTCTGCGCAGAGCCAGTGCCCAGAAGCTGAAAGACACCCGACGTCAGTATCAGCGTATGATGGTCAGCCTGGAAAAATCTGAACAACGGATGCAGCCGGTACTGGATGCCTTTCAGGATCAGGTGCTTTATCTGAAGCATAACCTGAACGCCCGGGCTATTAGCGCATTGAAAGGAGAGTTCAACACCATCAAGGCAGATATTGATCGCCTGATCAGTGATATGCAGGTTTCCATTGACCAGTCACGGCAGTTTATTCAAGCGCTCAAGCAGCCCTGATTTTCGGCTCTTTATATTCAAGAATGTGGTACTCACAGAAAAACAGGATATTTCTGGCAAAATACCCTGTTTTTTCGAGTGGCAACTCTAAATACCCATTCTTAGTTTTTCTCTTTATCAACCAGCTTGTTAGCAGTGATCCAAGGCATCATTTCACGCAGCTGAGCACCCACTTTCTCAATCGGGTGGGCCGCATTATTGCGACGATAGGCGGTCATGGATGGATAATTCAGAGCACCTTCAGAGATAAACTTCTTGGCATACTCACCGTTCTGAATATCTTTCAGCGCTTCACGCATTGCCTTGCGGGACTCGTCGTTGATAACCCGTGGGCCAGTCACATACTCACCGTACTCCGCATTGTTGGAGATGGAGTAGTTCATATTGGCGATACCACCTTCGTACATCAGATCAACAATCAGCTTGAGTTCGTGGAGACACTCAAAGTAAGCCATTTCCGGTGCATAGCCCGCTTCCGTCAGGGTTTCAAAACCGGCCTTGACCAGCTCAACAGCACCACCACAAAGCACGGCCTGTTCACCAAAAAGGTCGGTTTCCGTTTCGTCTTTAAACGTCGTTTCGATAATGCCGGTACGACCACCGCCGACACCAGACGCGTAGGAGAGCGCAACGTTTTTGGCCTGGCCGGAAGCGTCCTGGAAAATAGCAATCAGGTCTGGGATGCCGCCGCCTTTAACAAACTCTGAGCGCACAGTATGGCCCGGTGCCTTGGGGGCAATCATGATGACATCAAGATCAGCACGAGGTACTACCTGGTTGTAGTGGATGGCAAAACCATGGGCAAAAGCCAGGGTCGCTCCCTGCTTCAGGTTCGGTTCAATCACCTCCCTGTAAAGCTGGGACTGGAACTCGTCCGGTGTCAGAATCATAACCACATCAGCCTGGGCAACAGCCTGGGGTACTTCTGCCACCAAAAGACCGGCTGCTTCCGCCTTGGCCCAGGAAGAGGAGCCCTTACGCAGGCCAACCGTTACTTCAACACCAGAGTCTTTCAGGTTATTAGCGTGGGCATGCCCCTGAGAGCCATAGCCAATGATAGAGACTTTTTTGCCACGGATAATGGAGAGGTCACAGTCTTTATCGTAATAAACTTTCATCGAATAGCTCCTGAAAGAAAACACCGGTCCGGTGGATTTAGGCTTGTTATTTACACAGCGGCTTCGCACAGTCGCCGCTCTTCCAACGTGGAGTACACCATAACCGATAGGTGATTCTGCGTATAGTTGCATTTAGTGATATATTTGCAACTTAAGCTTGCAAAACATGAAATAATCTTGATTTATTTATGGCTATAGACCTTCGCCCTCTGAAACAGTTCCTCGCACTGGCAGAATCCCTGCATTTCAACAGGGCCAGCCTTATTTGCCATGTCAGCCCGTCAACCCTTAGTCGCAACATCAAGCAGCTGGAAGATCAGCTGGGGGTAACACTGTTTGAAAGAAATAATCGAAGTGTCTCGCTCACACCAAAAGGCAAACGATTCCAGGCTTATGCCCGTGAAGCGCTCTCGCAATGGGACATAATTCATCATGAACTGGTGGCTGGTGCCGGGGAACTTCATGGCTCATTGAGCATGTATTGCTCAGTCACCGCCAGTTATAGCTTTCTCTATGAGATACTCAGCCAGTTTCGACCAAGATACCCGGGCATTGAAATCAAACTGCATACCGGTGATCCTGAGCCAGCGATTCAACGGGTATTAACCGAACAGGAAGACCTGGCCATTGCCGCCAGGCCTGACAACCTTCCTGCCGGACTGGCATTTCAGCAAATAGCCGTTTCACCGCTACGGTTTATTGCCCCTGCTGAATCCCTGCTGGCAGAAACCCTTAACGCCAAATCCCTGCTGGTTAATGACTTTGAAGGCATTCCCATGATTCTGCAGGAGAAAGGAATAGCAAGGCAAAGACTGGATGCCTGGTTTCAGGCTAATGGCAGGCACCCACAAATCTATGCCCAGGTGGCTGGCAATGAGGCCATTGTCAGTATGGTCAGCCTTGGTTTTGGTGTTGGAGTGGTCCCTGAGATTGTCTTGAATAACAGCCCGCTGGCTGAAAAGGTTCAGGTGTTAACCGTCAGTCCGGAACTTAAGCCTTATCAAGTGGGGCTGTGTGTACTGGAAAAGAAGTTAAAGAATCCACTGATTGCCGCATTCTGGCAGCAGCTGTCCGAGTAACCGGGGTTGCACGTCACTGAATGAGTTGTCTTTTTACAGAGGTAGAACGGCTGTATTTGGAAAATCCAAAAATAGGGGATGTTGCTTTCTGCAAGGGTGACTGGATTCTGGTTGTAGACGGAAGAGTTCTGCCATGCAGACCGTCGACGTTTGATGAACATTATGAACAGGCTGAGTAACTGTAGCCTTTGCGTAAGGCGCACTGGTTCCCTTGACGCTGTTGTTGAACGAAAAGAAAAGCTCCGTGGAGGTGCCGGAGGAATTCACCATCGGCGTTGCTCCCTTCCATAACGGTGATAAGTACGAGCTGAAAGCCCGCCTGCGTTATCGCATCCATGAAGGTCAGCTCACCATCTGGTACCAGCTGATTGAACCGGAGCAGGTCATTGAAGATGACTTTAAAGGCGTCTGTCAGGAGATCGCCGAGGCATTGCCAGAGCTCCAGCTACTGGAAGCAGAGTTGCCACGATAAACAGCCACCGATAACCACAGGCCACCAGCCACTATCACAACAACGAGGTCAGACCATGAGCAACGTATTGCCCTTTCGACCCAAAGCCATTGACCACGAAAAGCGCCTGCAACAGCGCTTTGCCGAAACCGATCGCCTGACCCTGTTGTTTGATCAATGATGAACCGGTCACGGTGCGCGGTGTGGATTACTCCATTAATGACGTCTTTGCTGATTTGGAAAACAGCGAAGACCTGCGCCGCCACCTGATCAACCTTTTACAGGCGACAGAGTCACAGGAAACGGAATGCGTCAGCCGTTTGAATCGTTTCCTGATTGCCGGTGCCAGGGAACTGGCGTTTCGATTACCCGCCGATTTGCCACAACGGAAGAGAAACTAACCATGCGCCTCTCTGCCCAATACCTCCGTCGCCCACTGGTTAATGCTCTGGCCATTGGCTTCAGCCGCCATGATCACAGCGGCGTGCAGCTCCGGTGGAACCCGCAGCATCAGTTTTCCGGAGCAGGGCTTCTGGGCAGGCCTGCCGGTGGTTTCGCTGATGGCGAGGTAGTTATCCACAGACTCATGGAAAGCCTGTTCCAGTTCATCCACCGTGGTACCATGAAAGCCGACAATGTCTTGAATTCCGGCAAGGTGCCCGACAAAAATCCGGTCTTCATCGTCGTATTCCACACGGGCCAGATAGCCCCGGTATTTCATTTTATTCATGGTTTCACTCCTGCGTTTTCGAGAAAGCGCCGGGCGTCTTTTATCCGGTATCTCAGTGAAGCCTTGTCCGGGTGTGGGCGGTGGAAGTCTGCCCGCACACCGTTCAGCACAAAGCTGACCGCCGAGCCGCCCGGCTCCGTGCGTTCTGCCCCAAGGGCCACCAGCAGCGCTTCTACCTTGCGCCACTCCAGGTTGCCATTCACCGGTTCGGCAAAGATCGCCTCAAGGGTTTTTGCGTGTTTTCGGTTCATGGATTTAATGATAGCACTTTTTGCTATCACTGCCAGAAGCCTTTTAACCAGGAGTTACACAATGCCATTGACACCCGCGTCCGTTTGCCACTATCCAGAAAAAGCACTGGCCGTAAATTACCCTTCTACGAAATGACCAAAGACGGCTTCATGTTCCTGGTCATGGGCTGCAAACAGGCCGCCAAATTCAAAGAGGCGAACATCAACTGCTTCAACCAGATGGAAGCCGACCTGCACACCCCACCGGCCACACCGAAGCCCGACAACACCGCCGCGCTGTCCACCGATATGTTTGACCGCGCCCTGGCCGACAGGCAAACCAGCCACCAGCCAATACCACCCGAACCCAAACCGGAACCCAGGGAAACCCTTGCCCAGCGTTACCTGCTGATTGTCGAGAACGGCAAACTCATGCCACCACTGGCACTGCCCTACAACGTGGCCCTGGCCACCAGCGAAAACATCAAAGACCTGGTGGCCGACATGCTGCCCGGTTACAAGCTGGTGCCCTGCAACGAAGCGGACAGGGAGGTGGGGCGCGGCTCTCACGCCTGGTTTCAACAACAAATCGACGAGCTCGGCCCAAAGCCATAGCCACGAGGCAGAAGAAGAAGCAGAGACAGAGCCAGCGACGTTACCCGTCGCGCCAATTATCTGGGGGAGGGATGTCATGGTGAATTACATACGGATTGAGAAGTTCTGTGAACTCACCGGCTGGAAGCCCAGCTGGGTTTACAAACGCATCAGTAAAAAAATCTGGACCGAAGGGAGGGAATATATCCACGTCTCCGGCAACAGGGTCGTCGTCAGCATCAGGGATTATGAACAATGGGTAGAGAGGGGACAACAGGCGTCAGGGCCGTCAGCAACAGCACCATCGAGATCAGTTTCCCCTATAAGGGAAAGCGATGCCGGGAAAGGCTTCGGCTCAAGCCCACCCCCGCTAATATGAAGCGGGCGGCAAGGCACCGGGCAGCGATCATGGACGCCATTGATAAAGGCACCTTCGATTATGCGGTGACCTTCCCCGAATCCCCCAGGGCGAAAGAGTTCGCCAGGATGCCGGGGGACGCCTTTGCCATTCGTGGTTACCTGAGCAACTGGCTGAACGACAAGAAGACCTGGACATTCCTGGCAGGGGAGCACGTTTTCCACAATCCACGCACCAATGAACCGTGGACCGGTGACCAGCCCATTCGCAAAACCCTGTGGACACCGGCACTGAAAAAGGCCGGTGTCCTGTACCGCAACCCGTACCAGACACGGCATACCTATGCTTCCATGATGCTGTCGTCCGGTGAACACCCGATGTGGGTAGCTAAACAGATGGGGCATGCCGACTGGACCATGATTGCCAGGCGTTACGGCAAGTGGATGCCGGATGCGGATCCGGAGTGTGGTAACCGTGCGGTTGGGTTGTATGCACAACCGGAAGATCAACAGCGAAAGAAAGGTAATTCACAATGACCTCTGCTTCAACGGCGCAATCTATCCTTATTCGTTAGGTGGCGTGTTACTTGCTGGCAAGGTGGTTGACGATTTGAATAAGCAACTCTTCGGTTTTGTCGAAACGCTGGTCAACCGCTTTGTTGAATGCTTTTTGTTCTGCAATAAACGCATTAACCTCTTTATTGAATGCTTTTTGTTCTGCAATAAACGCATCAACCTTTTTGAACTTCTCACGTTGTTCATTAAGGATCAGGGATACAACTCCATGAGTCGCTTCAAGGATTTTGTTGTTTTCCTGGAACGCATAGTCGAGAGCGTTTACCTTGGCTTCCAGTGACATAGGTACTACCTGTTTTTATTGAACGAGCCATGAACATAGCAGACTTTGAGAGATAGCACAGGGACACCCGACAATGTGCTTATGCGAACTCATTTCGCATAAGCAACATATCCATTTGTGAAGCCATATTTGATTGCTACTTCTATCCTTAATGATGCCGTTCCGATACACCAGAGCCGGGTGGGGGATCCTCCAGTTTAATCGTTATAAGCAGGGAGTCATTTTGCACAATTTCAGGATTGCTCAGATCATTCAGCGCCAGGAATTTAGAAAAGCCCCATCCGCTATTTACCCGCTTTTGCGGTTTTTGGAAGCTCGGCTTCTCCTCGGAGGCAAACATTCCCCCTGCACGTTTGGCTGGGTCATTTTGATTAACCAGAGACACCGTGATCACCTTATTCATTGGCCAGTGAATCTGCTCATCGTATTGACCTTTCCACACAGCGATATAGACCCCAAGAAAACCTTTTGCACTGGCTTGTTCATAAGAAGAAAGTTGTCCGGACACACAGTAGCGGTCTGTTGTATAGACTGCCGGACAATAATGACTCTGATCTTTCTTTGTTGCGGCATCTGCCAGCCATGACTGGACCCCATCTATTCGCCATAAAAAAACGTCAACACATCTACCTGTATTGTCAGACGACTCCATGGGAGACAAACTTCCAACCGTTACGTAATATCGCTGCAGGTTAATCAGGTATCTTTGCTCGGCGGCTAAACTCTCGGCAGCTGATTGCCGGACACTTCGGAAAACAAAACTATTGAATTGCCGCTCCATGTTACCAGTGCGTTCTTCCAGTCGATCAAGCCGCGTTCGTAATCTGTCGATGCTCCGATTCGCATTGCCTAAGCAGAGAACGGCTCTGGTCAATAATGGCAGCAGGTTCTCTGCATCTCGTTTCAATAGCCGAAGCGTTCCTTGATCCAGCGCTTCATATTTCTGATTCAGAGATTGTATCCTCGCACTTTGTTTCTTCTCTGAATTCATGAGTTGTGCTTGCAGCTCTTTTAGCTGCTGACCCTGCATCATTAATTTGGTGCTGTCGGGAATTCCATTACATTCATCCAGGTGAGATTTGACCTCACGGTAAGCGCCTTTCCAGGTACAGGCCGGTTCATGGCGAGGTTCAAATGTGGTAGCAGAAGGGCAAGGTATCTCTGTGTGCCCGAAACTGCGGGTTTCGGCAATATCATCCACGACATCGGAGCCGTCAAGTGGACATTTGGGCATTTCAGCCAGGGTTCCGGGGCTGGAGGTCAACTGACAATCCCGGCACAAAAGATGCCCTTCTCCCAGACACTGCGCTATCGATGTTATTAAATGGTTTTCACCGCTGCACTGTATTTTTTTCGAGGGAAGATCCATTGTAAAACGAACATTTCGATGAGAAAAAGTGGCCGTTGGGGATTTTTCCGGAACATCGGCAGGATCACTGATATTAGCAGTGGCAATTGAAGCCCGGGCTGAAATCGGTGTCATTATGATTTCCTCTTTAACTACCCTGGAATATTTGACGACTGTTTTCAATATCACCCGTTGACTTACAACATGAGCAGTCTAGATCTTATCTGAGGTAGATCAAGTGTCTATTCAACATCCTGGCATAGCCCGATGATTGAGCACACATATCTCTTTTCAATCCTTGCAGTGGAATAATTCTTAACCTCCTATAGTATAAATTCTCGTAGTACCTATTGGGACATTCAGTTATGCAGTTATAACCATTTCAAGATCTTCTTAATGCTATACCGTTAAATAATCATCAACACAAAAGCAGCAAAATACACGTATTAACGCTTTTTCAGCCAGTAACGAAAAATTGCTTTGGAGATACATTCATGATTAGTAATAATTCTACATTTCAACCTCAATTCACCAATGAACGGATAAAACAAGAAGAAATAATTGAACGAGAAAAAGATACCCGGAATATTGCTGATGACCATGTCAGCCCGGAAAACCACAATACAAAAAAAATCTTTGAAAATGATATTTTTGTAACGTCTGCCATAAATCAGCTAAATAAACCAGAAAATACGCTGGAAAAATTATCACCTGGCAACCTGTCTGAACCAGAGCATTGTTCTGCTCCAACCAATAAAGGAATGAAGTGGCATGATCGAAAAAAAACCGCTTATGAAAGTTCAGCATGTTGGGGAGTCTCGGCAAAAGCAAAAAATCGTAAAAAGTCTTCAATTATTGAAAGTAGTACACTTCAGCAAGTTGATTGCTTGATACCAAAGGACAAACAATGGATATCTTTTCTAGAGAATTTTTTCAAAAAGGCACCGATTCAGGCCTCATCCATGAATAGAATCACCTCTTTACAAACTAAAGCTGGAAAAGTTGAAGAAATCGTTTTCCTGGTAGAAAATCGTTCATATAATCATGGCTATGGTAATTTAAACCTGTATATAGAATTTTTAAGGAATTTTGTCAGACTTTCTCCTGGCACTTTACGTCAAATTCGCTTTTCTGGCTGTGAACACACTCTCAGCACTAAATTACCAAATCTTATTTCTGGCTTACCTGACCGTGATATTGATGATTCGATCATTCACGGGAGTCACAGATCCTCCTCGCCGAAGATAAGACCCAATGAGATCTTTGGTATTCCATTCATAGTACAACGTAGAATACCAACCGACTTTTTATCAAAAAACACACTGCAAATTTACACAGTTTGGGACGCTTTTAGAACAACACCAAAAGCCCCGTTATTTCAAATAACTAATTATCGATGGTTCCCTAGGTGTGTAGAGGTTGACCTCCTGCAAAATGAGGAAAATCATCTGCCTGTTTATCCATACGAAGTCAGTAAAAATACGTCAACACCAGAGTTAATGAAAAAGGAGATCGCTAACATTTTACAAACAATGAATCCAGCAACACTTGGTACTGATAATGATACCGAAACATTAGCTCAATTTTTTACCAACCTATTTCAATCAGCCAAGGAAAAAAAGATATATTTAGCCCTTTCTTATCATTATGCCGGGATGTCAAAATATACGTATTACAACTACACAAACACTGCCAAGGCGTGTTTCAGTGACAAACCTATCATTATTATTGCACCACACAACGAGAAAAAATACCTGTCTGAAAAAAAACAAAAAGAACTCAGTGATACCGGTAAGATACAGTTTTCAACTAATTACTCCTTAAACTTTACCACTGAGAAATCAATTAAAGATAATGTTACCGTATTTGAATTCGGCTTTTTACCGAAGCGATTATTTGAGTTGGTTTGTTATTTTTCCAACATCCCCATTTATGCACCGGGAGCCAGCACCGCTAATATTGCACAGTGCTTAAATAAACCCTACCTGGGACTTTCGGGTCATGAAATTCCAGAAACAGGTAACCCGGAACTCTTGAGCCGCTGGTATTTAGCAAATGTTGC
The DNA here is from genome assembly GCF_017744175.1 of Thalassotalea sp. G20_0. NCBI lineage: Bacteria > Pseudomonadati > Pseudomonadota > Gammaproteobacteria > Alteromonadales > Colwelliaceae > Thalassotalea > Thalassotalea sp. G20_0. The sequence goes on from NZ_JAGHQV010000043.1 coordinate 13,832, forward strand.
ATTGTATTTTGATTCATTCAGAATGCAGGAGGTTAAATCGGCTCTGTTAATAATGAGCAAAGAGCAAATTAAGTTAAGTAGCAGAAAAAACTTTGATTCTTGGCATAAGCCTGAGAATGCCCATTTAGAACTTGAAAAGATATACCAGACAATCACCAGCCATATCTTGACAGGTCATGGGCTGATCGCGACGTTAATGCCACATTTTTTTAATGGAACGGACACCTCAAAAATTTATAAATGTACCATAATCTCAGCTGATGATCGGCAAAGTTACTTTACGCGATTATTAGACGAAGGTAGATTACCCGAGTTTTGCCAATTCGTCTGTGACACATTCAATGAGATATTGCTCGATTATATGTCACGAACGACTACGCCAGGAGATGACTTTTATGAACTGGCCAGGGAATTACAACAAAAGGCATTGCATCCTGACAACAACATGATGCTGGAAGTATTGGAAAGACACCTTCCGAATAACTGACATTCGGCTAAGTCAAAAATAGCCCTTCAAGGTGTTATTGTAAATAACTGACTTGTTAGTAATTTATGAAAAAGCAAATTGTTTACTACTTAACATTATTAACCCAACAACCGTGAAACCCAAGTATTAACACGATCTCAGCTAATGAACGAAAAATTTGGTCAGGAGATATATCATGATGATTAACAATAATATTACAGCTCAGCCTCATCTTACCAATGAACCGCCCAATGAATTGCTAAAACAAAAAGAAATAATTGAACAAGAAAAAGATGACCATAATTTAAGCAAGCCCTTTCAGAATAATATTTTTACAACTTTTATCATAAACCAGGCAAACAAATCGGAAAATACTCCAGAAAAATTATCTGCTGAATTCCTGTCCAAACTAGAGCATCATTCTGTTTCAACTCATGAAGGATTTACATGGTATGATCGAAAAAGGGCAGCTTATGGAAATTTCACAACAGAGGCACTTCCAGAAAATGCAAAAAAAAGTAAAGAGCCGCCTTTCATCAAAAGAACTGCTCTTCAACACGTTGTCTGCCCGATAACAAAGGACAAGCAATGGCTATCTTTTCTTCAGGATTTTTTCAAGCAGATGCCGATTCAAGCATCATCTATAAATAGAATTACCGTTTTACAAACTAAAGCTGCAAAAGTTAAAGAAATCGTTTTTCTTGTAGAAAATAAGTCGTACAATAGGGGTTATGGAAATTTAAACCTCTATATAGAATTCTTGAGGAATTTTGTCAGACTCTCTCCTGGCACTTTAAGTCTAATTCGCTTTTCTGGCTGTAAAGACACTCTGAGCAACAAACTACCAAATCTTCTTTCTGGCTTACCTGACCGTGACATTGATGAATTTATCAATCATGGAGATCACAGGTTATCATTACCAAAAATGTGCTACGATAAGATATTTGGTATTCCATACGTAATACAAGATAGAATACCAAACCTTTTTTTATCGAAAGACACGCTGCAAATTTACACCGTCAGGGACTCATTTTTTGAAATATCACAAAACCATCCATCAATTCAAATAACTAACTATAGATGGTTCCCTGGGAGTGTAAGGAAAAACCTACCAAAAAATCAAGAAAATCATCTACCGATTTATCCGTACGAGGCAAGTAAAAATACCTCAACACCAGAGTTAATGAGAAGGGAAATAGCTGACAGTTTACAAAATTCAGCTACACATGGTTATGATGCTGAAAAATTAGTTCAATTTTTTACCAAATTATTCCAATCGGCCAAAGAAAAAAAAATATATTTAGCCCTTGCTTATCATGCTTCCGGGATGTCAAAACCCATGTATTACAATTACACAAATGCAGCTAAATCGTGTTTTAGAGATAAGCCTATCATCATTATTGCACCACGCAATGAGAAAAAGCGCCTATCTGAAAAAGGACGAAAAGAGCTAAGTGATACTGGTAATATACAGTTTTCAATTAATTACTCCTTAGACTTTACTACTGAGAAATCACTTAAAGATAATGTCACCGTATTTGAATTTGATTTTTTACCGAAACGATTGTTTGAGTTGGTTTGTTATTTTTCCAATATCCCCATTTATGCACCGGGAGCCAGCACCGCTAATATTGCTCAGTGCTTAAATAAACCCTATCTGGCGGAAATTGGTGGTCATGAAATGACAACAATAGGCAATCCGGAATTCTTAGGTGGCTGGCAGGTAGCAAATGATGCATTTGATTTGGACTCATTCCGTATTCAGGAGGTCAAATCAGCCCTGATAACAATGAGCAAAGAGCAAATTAAGTTATGTGACAGACATAACTACAAGCTATGGAGTAATCCTGAGAATGCCCATTTAGAAATCCATAAAATATGTGAGGCAATCACCGACGGTATCCTAAACTATCATGGGCTAATCGCAACACTGATTCCACATTTTTTTAATGGTACGGATACCTCAAAAATCAATGAGTATACCGAACTCTCAGCTGATGATCGGAAAAGTTACTTTATGCGGTTATTAGACGAAGGCAGATTACCTGAGTTTTGCCAGTACGTCTGTGATAAATCCAATGAGATACTGGTCGATTATATGTCACGAGCGACTACACCAGGAGAAAGTTTTTATGAACTGGCCAGGGAATTACAACAAAAGGCATTGCATCCTGACAACAACATGATGCTGGAAGTATTAGAAAGCAATCTTCCCAGTGACTGACATCCGGCTAAGCCAAAAATAACCAGATCAAAGGGTTTTGAATGAACTTCCCCGCATCAAGCTGCGGGGTATATGACTAAAAATTAACAGGCAATGCTTTTGGTAAGCAAAACAGCCCCCACTTTTTTTCTACAGAGGAAATGAACTAATAGCTTATTGGTCAGTCAAACCAATCAAACAGCTTGAAAGATGAGTTATTTCCAAAAATCTGTAACGTAGTGATAATAGTAATGAGTCCCCCCCTGAGCCCGCTCAATGTCGGTCATAGTAACCCGATAACAGCTTCAGCCCCGTTGGTCCGTCAAACAGATGATGTGGAAACTGAAAAATGTGCTATCTGCCTTGAAAACCAGGGTAACAGTCGCATTGCTGCAACGTTTCCCTGTACCCATATCTATCACAAGTGGTGCATTGATAATTGGCTTAAAGATTTAAAGCATGCCGATTTCGGTTGTCCAATCTGTAAACGTAAAATTGCCCTTTGTTTGTACACTGAGAAGACGCCACTCCACGTGGCAGCAGCCAGAGGTCAGTCTGATATTGTCGAAGGTTTGCTAAAACAGGGTGCACATGCCAGCGCCATCACCAAAGGCGGGATAACTGCCCTGCACTGCGCGGCTGGCAAAGGTGATGTAGCGACAATCAAGTGTCTTGTTAAACACGGTGCCGACGTCAATGCCCTCACTAAAGGCAAGCTTGGTGATACCCCCCTCCACCTTGCGATGTTAAATAGTCATCCAGAGGCCATAATAGCCCTTATTGACAGTGGCGCTGACATTAATAGCCTCACCCCTGATGAAAGACGCCCACTTCACTTTGCAGCTGCAAAAGGTTACCTCAAAGTCATCGAGATTTTGCTTAACAAAGGCGCTGATATCAATGCCGGTAGCAAGACCCCCCTCCATTTTGCGGTAGAACATGGGCAACATAATACCATTCGGCTATTGCTTGAAAGGGGCGCTAATATCAATGCCCAAGCCTCATGGTTGCCTAAATTGTGTGCGCTTGAAATTAGAATATGCCATTTCCTTAGTAGCATAGTAAGAATGTGGAATAGAACCGACCAATCCACAGTAAGATACGGTGAAATGGAAGACCACCTGAAACAGTTCGAAAAAACACCGCTTCACATTGCTATTGAGACCGGTCAGGCAAAGACCGTTGATCTTTTGCTGATCGCTGGCGCAGCCACCAATGTACTTATTAACCGTGGCGAGACGCTATGGAGCTGGATAAACAGAGAAAACAAACTGACTGTACCCATAATCAGGTCGTTAGCCAGTGCCCTGTGCCGCTCTGAGGCATCTTGTGACGATATGCGTGCCGGTTTACTCGCTGAACTGATTAAAATCAATGAATGGGATTTATTCGACCGATTGCTAACCAGAACTCCGGGTGCTGACATTAATACACTTCATTATCCAGGCTCTCGTAAATCAGCCTTTTACGAGGTGATTAAAGAGGGACAAAAAGAAAAAATCCAGGCCATGATAACCCGTGGTGCCGATGTTAATGCCCGTGACCATTCTGGAAAGACGCCCCTGCACTGTGCAGTCTTCAGCCGCTACGCAAAGGACGCCATTGAGGTACTGGTTGACGGTAAGGTTGACGTCGATGCCAAAAATAGCCGGGGACAGACACCTCTGCATCTTGCGGCTCAATCTGGTAAGTCAAAGGTTATTGATCAACTGATTGGCCATGGTGCTCTCGTCAATGCTACCAGCAGCACAGTGGATGCCGCACCGGATTGGATGGCAAAGGATGTTGGCATGATGACTCCCCTCCATTATGCGGCCATTGAAGGTCAGTTACATGCAGTTCAGCACCTGATTGACCAAGGTGCCTCCATCAACGACAGAACCCAGTACGGAAAGACCCCCCTTGAACTTGCAGAATCTGTTCTGATGATAGCTGAAGAGTCCGTAGGGGTAGATCACTTCTTTAGTAGTCTGACATTCTCCAACACACTCTATATGGCCAAACAAGCAAAAATCAAAACCTACACAGACATCGTCAAACTTCTGAAGGTTCAGTTGCCATCAGTAAATCTATCTGAGAACCTTTGATGTTGTTATTCAATCGGGGGCAAAATAAGCAGCAGCAAGAGGAATAAAAGGCATGGCATCCTGACAACAACATGATTCTGGAAGTATTAGAAAGAAATCTTCCAAATAACTGAAACCCGGTTAAGCCAAAAACTCCCCCATCAAGGGGCTTTGAATAATTTACCCCGAAGCCCGACTCCGGGGTAAAAGATTAACAGGCAGCGCTTAAAGAGATAACACTTTTTCCCCACGGGAAATCCCGGTCACCCCACTTCGCACAACTTCCAGCACCTGTGCCTGACCAATGGCTTCAATAAAGGCATCCAGCTTTTCACCGGTTCCGGTCAGCTGGATGGTGTAGACAGAGCTGGTCACATCAACGATCTGACCACGGAAGATATCCGCTGTACGCTTCACCTCAGCACGCAGTGGCCCACCGGCACGCACCTTGATCAGCATCATCTCCCGCTCAATATGGGCACCTTCGGTCAGATCCACCAGTTTTACCACATCCACCAGCTTATTCAGCTGTTTGGTAATCTGCTCAACGACCTGGGGATTACCCACCGTGGTCAGCGTCAGGCGGGACAGTGTCTTGTCCTCCGTTGGTGCAACATTCAATGTCTCAATGTTGTAATTACGCTGGGAGAAAAGCCCGACAATACGCGACAGTGCACCGGGTTCGTTCTCAACCAGGACAGAGATAATCCGTTTCATCAGGTCCTCTCCGTTTTGCTGAGCCACATATCGGCCATATTGCCGTCCTTGATCTGCATGGGGTAAACATGCTCACTGGTATCCACCTGGATATCCATAAAGACCAGTCGGTCTTTCAGCGAGAACGCTTCCTCCATAGCCGACGTCAGCCTGGCCGGGTCGGTAATTCTCATGCCCACATGCCCGTAAGACTCCGCCAGTTTGACAAAGTCTGGCAGTGATTCCATGTAAGAATGGGAATAACGACTGTCATACTGCATATCCTGCCACTGTCGTACCATGCCCAGTGCCTGATTATTCAGGTTGATGATTTTGACGTTCAAATCATATTGCAGACAGGTAGAGAGCTCCTGAATATTCATCTGAATACTGCCCTCACCGGTGACACAGGCCACATGGCTGTCCGGAAATGACAGTTTTATCCCCATCGCGGCAGGCAGACCAAAGCCCATGGTTCCCAGGCCGCCGGAGTTAATCCAGCGGTTTGGCTTATCAAATGGATAATACTGGGCAGCAAACATCTGGTGCTGGCCGACATCGGAAGTGATGAAGGTGTCTTCACCCCGGGTCACGTCATACAGTGTTTCAATAACCTGCTGTGGCTTGAGAATGGTGCCGTCGCCCTTGTCGTAAGGGAACAGGCCGCCACGACCTTCACGCCACTCATTGATCTGGTGCCACCAGCTATCGAGCGCTTCCTGACCAATACGGGTATCGGTCTCTTTTATCTGGCGGATCATGGTATCCAGAACGGCATCCACTGGCCCGACAATCGGCACATCCGCCGGTACATTCTTGGAGATACTGGCCGGATCAATATCAATATGAATGATCTTTGCATCCGGGCAGAACTTTGATGTGTTATTGGTGACCCGGTCATCAAAACGGACGCCCACGGCCAGAATCAGGTCCGCATTGTGCATCGCCTGGTTCGCGCAGTAACTGCCATGCATACCGAGCATACCCACAAACTGATGGTCAGAACCGGGGTACGCACCCAGGCCCATCAGAGTATTAGTCACCGGTACATTCAATATTTTCGCCAGTGCTGTCAGTTGTTCAGAGGCCTTGCCCAAAACAACACCACCACCGGCATAGATAATGGGTTTTTTAGCCTCTGCCAGCAGTTCAACCGCTTTGCGAATCTGGCCATTGTGACCTTTAACCGGTGGGTTATAGGAACGCAGCCGTACCTTCTGGGGGTAATGGTATTCGTACTTTTTGCTCAGGTCGGTAATATCCTTGGGGATATCAACCACAACAGGCCCCGGGCGACCGGTCTGCGCAAGATGGAAAGCTTTCTTGATGACCTCTGGAATATCTTCAGCCCGTTTGACCAGGAAGCTGTGTTTTACGATGGGTCTGGAAATACCCACCATATCCACTTCCTGAAACATATCACTGCCTATAAAGGCAGACGGCACCTGACCGGAAAGCACCACCATGGGGATGGAGTCCATGTAGGCAGTGGCAATACCGGTAATGGTATTCGTTGCCCCCGGACCAGAGGTTACCAGGGCCACACCCGGCTTGCCGGTTGCTCTTGCGTAACCGTCTGCCATATGGGTGGCAGCCTGTTCATGACGTACCAGGATATGGGTAATGGCCTTCTGCCGGAAAATGGCGTCATAGACGTGCAGCAGAGCCCCCCCCGGGTACCCGTATATATACTCGACTCCCTCATCTGCCAGTGATCGGACCACCATGTCCGCGCCGGATAATAGCTCCACTTGCTAACCCTCGGCTTTATTTGGAATTAATTTTTATATCGCCCCGAATTGCTATTAACATCTTCTGCAGCTGAATATCCCGACTCAATGTCAACAGTCCCTGAAACAGAGCGTGTTAGAAATTGGCGAACACGAAAAGGCGTCTCTTAACGATCATCCTTCACCAACAAGTGCAGCTCCGGGCTGCATGAGACTCACAATTCTGGCTTGCAGAAATGCTACATTCCTGTGCGGGTAGGAGCAGTGCACCAACAAATGATCTCAGCACGCAACGAAACGTCAACAGGCCCTACGGAACACTCTTATCTGAGCCGCAGATAAACGGCATCAAATTGTCGCATAATTCCCAACGCAGCTTCTTGGGCGGCTTCAGGAGGTGCCATTTTTGACTTTCCACAGCCATCCGTCAACACAAATACCGATTTTGCTTCGGTGAATACGAATCTTTTTCGAAGACAGAAAGACGATGAATAGCTAATGCAACAATAATGATCAGGGACCAGTAACGTGAAGCAACGACTGTTTTTCATGGCTCTGTGCTGTCTTTATGGGCAATAGCTTCTGCATCCATGCAGTCGGGTGGTTTAAACTCCATTTCTGAGTCATGAGGATTTCCTGACCGGTAAGGCTTCAGAAAATCACGTAACTTTGATAATTTTTCGTTGTTGTCGCTGCTGCATTCTACGATATCAGATAACTCTCTGAGGGTATCAATGTGATGGTTAGCTATCGTGTCGGATATATATTTCTGGACATTGACACTAAAGGCAGGTGGCTCATCTTTCGACACGCCTTCGTTGGATATCATAACATACCTGGCATCCACCAGGGTTTGCGGAATCATGGCACCAAAAATATGCAAAGGATAACAGCGGTTGCCGTCTGAATACTGGAGTATCTTGTCGAGATCATCAGAATCAGATTCGTCGCTGGACGAGATATCAGACTCTTCAATGGACGACCTGATATGGTTAATTATCCACTCATTCACTTTTGGATTTTCGACAAAATGAATCTGCCTTTTGGATTGACCACAGTCGTGCCTTTCGCTACAGGTATCCGAGGCATCAATCACACTGCACATCTTCATAGCACTGGACAACTCTTCATCAGAAAACCCGCTCTGACGCATTAGGCCTTTCCCGTATTCAGTGAACTGGACGTGTTTGACACCATCAGCCGCGCTTTTGTTGACATAGTAGACCGTACACTTCTTATCGTCTGATAATTGCTGTTTGACCCGTTGGCTTATTTCATTGCTGAGTTTTATGTGTGCAGGCAATGTAGCTCCCCCGGACCATGAATTACCTGTTGTCGGAACCGTGTCTCTGACGTGATGTTGCTCACGTAATTGAGGCTGTAATGCCGCAACTGGCAGTTGATAGACAGCTCTTGGTCCGACGGTGGCTGGGGAAACAGGGGGAGAATGACCGTCATTAACAGGAAAACCAACGTTTGGTGCAAAAGGCCCGGTCAGATCAGCGCGATTCATAGTCGTTAAAGTCCCTGGGTTGCATGGGAATTAATGACTCAGACCACCATTTTTGACGAACGTTCCTGTCCCTAGAGAAGAGAACTGCCGATACCGGTAGTGTATAGGTGCATCACAACGATTTGCCATGCACTTCACAGGTTGGTCAATCAAAACAGGCCAATGTATCTGCTCACCCACTGCCAAATCCTGCCGATTTTAAACAGTCAATGTGTTGGCTCACGAACATTGGTCATGGAAAAGGCTACAGGGAAATGATGGCTCATATTCAACGGTCAGGATGGATTCGCCGTAAAACCAGATACCTTAAAGCAATCATGGCTGGCTGGAGAGCAGCCAGGGCAGGCTGGCAAGCAGCCCGGGAAAAGTACTCGCAGCACTATCCCGGGCATGGCAGATCGGCCACCGCTCGCAAGATATCAGGAGGGACATTTTCCAGATATCTGAAACGTCGTGATGGGCAGTCACTTATCAGGCCTTTGAACTCAGCGACGATGCCATATGAGCAATTCGAGAAGTATGAAAGGGAGCTACTGGCTGCCCTCGATGTAGAAGAGCAGCCTGAAACCCGAAATATTGCCATCTCCGGAGCCATTGGTGTCGGCAAAAGCGCGTTTATTCATGCATTCACAGAGCGTAACCCACAATTCAAGTACACCCGTTTTTTTTTGCCACCGCTATCCGAAATCATTCCCCCCATTACTCCAGATAGCAATGAAAATGAGAAAGGATTATTAGAGCAACTTCTGTGCAGCATCACAGGCAAGTTACCCGATGACATCAAGGCGCTACAGCATAAACCCAAAGGCTGGAGAAAAGTCATTGGCGCGCTTCTGGCCTTATTGACCAGCTATTCTATTGCAACACTGGGCTATCTCAGCGGTAGTCTGGGCATTGATCAAAGTACAACGGTCAAAGCACTCCATCTGTATTTACCCGACCCGATGCTGGCCTTTGCCAAAAAGTATGCCCCCTTATTGGCTGAACTCTCCTTGTTCCTGGTGGCAACACTGATCGTACTGTATCTATTCACGGGGTTATTGAAAACAGGCCAGAGAAAGAGGCGAACCCGGCTGGAGAACCGTGCAGACAGATCAGATGTCAGTCATTATCTCCATCAAATCAATCATGCTTTTAACCACGGCAGGTATGATGTGGTCATTGTCGAGAACCTGACAAGCCCTTCCCAGCAGACAGCATTGGAAACACTGTATTGTGTCAATGGCTACCTGAATGGCTCAGGCCATATTAAACAACCCGTCTATTTTATCTATCTCCTGGCGGATGAAATACTGACGGCTAGCGAACGTACCCGGTTTTTTGACCTGGTTGTTCCCATTATTCCCGCTCCCAATGCTGAAAATACCGGACCGGAACTGTATAAGCAGCTGAAAACCATCAATAGCCGTGAGATGGATAAAGCATTAATTTACAATGTGGCAAGCGCCATTGACGACATGAAACTGATGACCAATATCGTTAATGAGTTTCATATTTACCTTGATCAGTTATCCACGGATTATAAAGCGCCGAATAACAACAAGCTGTTTGCCATGGTCGTCATTAAGAACCTTTATCCCAAAGAGCATGCAGAATTAACCGATGATATGGGGCTCTTTTGGACGGTTTTCCATGACAATAAACTACCCGGTAAAACAGTGGCCGAAACGCTGCGGCAGGGTTTCATGGCGGATTCAGTGTTAAGAGCGCTGACTGAAGAGCGCTTCGGCCCTTTACTTTACTTACTTATGAATGGTTATTTTGCTGAAGATTACCGGGACTACCTGTTTTATTTCTATCCAGATACTCCTTTCAATGGATATCCCATAGCTTCATGGCAACCGGCCACGCCCCTACCACAATCTCTTGAGCATCAGGCGAGTAATTTCAGCCGGAAAAGCAGTAACCAGGACAGCGGAAAGTATCTCAACGGCTACCTGCCCAATGACTTTCAAGTGGCCACACATTGGCAAGTAAGCGAAGCTCCGGAAGTCTGGCAACACCGGGAGCTTGAGGCGAATGAATACAGTTTACCAGACAGCAACGAAATCCATGATGCAACGTTAAACCAGCTACTCTCTGCATTTACTGACTTTTACCTTGAGCAACTGAACCTCACATATTTATCCCCAAGCCGGATTGAGATCATTATTCAGCACCCCAAGTGTCGGTTCTCATTGAAAAGCCTTGAGTGGCTGGCAAAAAGTGAAAACCAGTTTAAGGCAGACACCACCTATTACTACCTGCTACGTTTCTGGAACGAATATAAAACCAATGCCGTGAGTACCGCTCAATTAACGGTTAATACCATTGTAAAATTATTATCCGGCAGCGAAATCAATATTGATGATAAGTTATGGCTCTGCAACCTGTTAAACAATGAAAATGAAATTGATAGCCGTATATTGGCTGCAATGCTTGCCCCCATAACCTCACAGCCTGCCGAAAGCTTTACAATGACAATCAGGTTCGGCCGACTTGAAATGCTTATGGCAACCGCCAGAACACTGCCGGAAAAGATTCGTCTACTCTCCCAGCAGGTAAAATACCTATCCCGGCAAGAGGTGTTAACACTGCTTTCACAGTTGGATATTGATGGTACCGGTCAACTTACGAAAGAAAATAACCACTTCTCACTATCCGATACCCGGGAGAATATTGAATTAATAAACGCGTTTAAGTGAGAATATCCTGTAGAGGCAGTTTTGAGAAAAAGATAAAAAAATTTGGGCATATATATAAGATAATGTATATGTAACCTGAAATTTAGATGAATTACCTTATCTTCCTGAATTTACATCAACAAGAAGAAACTACCGGTGAAAATATTGGTCTATGTAATGCTTTAATGACCTTTTAGAGGTAGCTATGGATTCTTCTGTTACTGGTTCAGCCCCCATATTATATACACAACAAAGTCAACCAATTGGTACTCCTTCTGCCGCAAGTTCAGAGCCAGAAGTTTCAAGATCACGGGAAACATTATTACCACCTCCCGATTCGTTTAATTCAGAGCAGGTGCCAAATGATAAAAAAGCGGCTGACCGTGCGATTAATCCACAACCGGAAGGTGAAATCATACCGCAACTGGCCAGTGTTGATAGTATGTCCTCCGTATTAGATCCACTTTCTCAAATTGGAACAAAATTATCAGATGCAATATCAGATCATGACCACAATATCAGTGATTCTCAGCCAGAGGACAAACCACAAGACCTGCAAACCTCACAGGCAGAACCTTTACCGGAAGCGTTAGAAACGCTTCCACAAGAGCCTCAACCAGTCAGAGGCAGTACAGCTGCTATAGCCGACTTTTTTCGCAGCTGTTGTGGTATTCGGGATCGACATGCCAGCCATCCGCCACCAAGACCCGGCACCTGAATATCCAACACTTGCCTGTAGATTCCATAAACTATTGACCTGCGACAGCAGGTCAACTCATTAATCGGTCAAACTGCTCAATAATCAGCAACAGCTTTTCACTTTCCAGCCGCTCAAGGGGCAACACCTCTTCTGCATAGGATTTGATATTTGAACCTTTTGGCAGAGTGCCGCCCCCATCAATGATAGCCCTGACGCGGGGAACAAATATCCACTGCAACCACTGGCTGAATGCCATGGTATCCATGCAAAAAGGTGTGGTGCTGTTCATGGCTTCAACCGACGGAGGCATGGGAAGCCAGACATCCTGCCTGCGCAGCTCTGACTCCATAGCGTCCAGCAAAACAATAACTTCTTCAGACATATCAGCTATTCAACGCACTTAACAAATGATTGATTTTTCGTTCCAGCATAAAGCCCGGTCCCAGACTTAATGCTCTCTCAGCCAGTTGCCGGGACTGGGCAACACGCCCCTGATCCTGACGCAGCAGGGCCAGCTGGTAATAAACGTCCGGAGCCGTTGGACCGATACGCATCGCCCGTCCAAGTGCACTCTCGGCCTCATCAAACCTGCCAGCTTCCCGGGCATTCCAGGCCTGGTGCAATAATGTACCCAGTGCATCCTGACGCTGTTCATAGGGTGACGATAATACTCCGTACTGCTCTTTCTGCATCAATACCGGCGTAGAGCAACCCGTCAGAACTGCAGCCAACAACAGCGCAACGAAAAATCCGGGTGGAAAAGATATCGCTTTGCCACGCCACTCACAGATGGTGTCATACTTCATTCAAACCACCCTTTGATTTTGTCAAACAGAGAATCCTTCACATCAGCTTTACAACCGGCATAGGCCTTTGGCTCAGAACCCTTGATATAGGGCAATGGTATAGCGCCCTGACAATAGCGATGACTGCGACCATTTGCCGACGGATTTACCCAGACGCTGGTCACATTGCTGGCTCCCAGGGATTTTACCGATTGCACCGGCACATTCGACATAAAGTTACCCCAGATCTTCAAAGCACCACTGCTGCCAGTGAGTTTTGTTGGGCTGTTGTCGTCGTGGCCAATCCAGGTCACTGCCACCAGATCACCGGAGTAACCGGCAAACCAGCTATCCCGGAGATCATTGGTGGTGCCTGTTTTACCGCCCAGGGCAATACCCGGCTCAACATACTGATATACGCCACGTCCCGTACCGTCTTCCATTACCATACCCAAAGCGGTACGCAGCAGTTCCATTGGCCCCGGCTGAAAAGCCCGCTCGACAGAAATACTGTACCGGCTGAGTGGCTTACCCTGGCTGTCTACCACCGCATCGATAGCCCGCAACGGCATACGAAAACCACCACTGGCGATGGTTTGGTACATCTTGGCAACCTCAATCGGAGCCATGGATGGAGAACCAAGCAATACCGAAGGATAAGGTGGTAACTCCTGCTCGATACCCAGCCTCTTAAGCGTATCCAGTACCGATGACAAACCAACCGCCATCCCGGTATTGGCTGCCGCCTGATTATAGGATTTTGCCAGTGCCAGATAGAGTGGCACCTCCCCATGGGATTCACGACTGTAATTCTGAGGCTCCCAGTAACCACCACGACCATCACTGATTTTCACCGGCGTATCATGGACAGGCGTCGTTAATGTGTACTGGCCGGGTCGTTCAAGAGCAGTTAGATAGATTGCCGGCTTCAACAGGGAGCCAACCGGTCTGCGTGCCTCAAGGGCACGGTTAAATCCGGCATACCCGGGGTTTCGATCGCCCACAACCGCGAGAAGATCCCCCGTTTGGGCAGAGCTAACCACCATGGCACCCTGAAGCTGATTGCCCTTACCCAGAGTCGTTAACGTGCTGGTAACGCTGTTCTGGGCCTCCCGCTGAATCATCGGGTCCAGGTTGGTGAAAATTCTCAGCCCCTCAGAGGTCAGATCCTTCTCATCATAATCCTTGCGCAGCTGCTCTTTCACCATATCGATATAGGCAGGAAAATCGTTGGTACTGATCAGTTCCCGACTGACGACGCCTAATGGCAATCTTTTAGAGCGCTCAACTTCGGCAGCAGGCACGATGGATCGCTCTGCCAGGACATCCAGCACCAGGTTTCGTCTCTTCAGGGCGCGCTCAGGGTATCGCCTTGGGTCGTAATAAGATGGTCCTTTGACCATAGCCACCAGCAAAGCCGTGCGGGCGAGATTCAACTCCTTAAGGGGCTGGGCAAAGTAGAACTGGCTGGCCAGGCCAAAACCATGAATAGCCCGACGTCCGTGCTGCCCCAGGTAAACCTCATTTAAATAGGTTTCAAGAATCTCTTCTTTGCCATAATGCAGCTCAAGCAGCAGTGCCATAATGGCTTCTTTACCTTTACGGACCAGAGTGCGCTCATTGGTCAAAAAGAAGTTTTTCACCAACTGCTGGGTAATGGTACTCCCCCCCTGAACAACCCCTCCGGCTTTCAGATTGGCCACCATGGCCCGGGCAATGGAGGTGGGTGAGATCCCGACATGGTCGTAATAGTCCCGGTCTTCAATGGCCAACAGAGCAGGAATCAGATACCGGGGAGCCTGGGCGGTACGAATCAGCAGGCGGTCTTCATAGCTGGCCGGATAAATACCCCCAATGGGCTGTGGATCAAGCCTTAACAGTGGCAGGTTTTGACCATCCCGGCCGACGAGACGAATCACCTCATTGCCTTGAAAGTCAACCTGCACATAGCGTGGTGGCTCAGCACCATCGGGAAAGTGAAACCCCCGGCTATAAATAACGAACTGGCTGCCATTGCGGGCAAACGTACCTGGTCGCGCCACATCACGCACCGCCTGATAGCCCTGACGCCTGAGCTGGGACTGGAGATCACCGGGGGTTATCAGCTTGCCAGTATACAATTCAACAGGACGGGCAAATACCTTGGCCGGTATCGCCCACTTTTTCCCTTCAAACTGTTTAGTAACTACGGCATCCAGATAGACAGCGTAAGCACCAACCAGAACCACCAGCGTCAAGCCCAGCTTGAGCAGGATAGATTTCCACGGTACCGGATTGCCCTGCCTTTGCTTAGAGGATGATTTTGTCTTTTTGGCAGGCCTGCCTTTTTTAGTCGTCGATTTCTTTACCATGATGGCGATTATACGCTGGAGCCTGTTGTTGATCTTGTTCGGAAAATGAAAGTGATCGGGAAATGTCTATATTGTTTCCCTTCAGGAAGTATTTTGGTATCGAAAATGATGGTTTATTAGTAAATGCGGGACCCGTGTCGCTTACTGTGGATAATAAAGTGGCTTTATCAGCCATCTGGTTGCCAGTACATGGTTTCAATGTGATTGATGGGTTCCTTCTATCAATGACTACCAAGCTCCGTTCCTCCTGAGCGGAGATTGTACACATCACACTCATCGAAATGATGTACTGGAAAGTCCCAACAAGGCGTCAAAATACCATTGCGTCAGTAATAACTGATAACTCTATGGGAGGACTTCAAAAGTCTGGTCTATTCTTAAGGGAAAATGACTTCTGAGTTTTTAATAATCATGCTGTCTCTGGTACGGACGCTAGAGTTGAGTTAGGGATCCAGTACATGGCAACTGATCTGATCGAATTAAAAAACCTTGGCAAAACATCCGTACAATGGTTAAACGCTGTAGGCATCAGAACGCTCGAACAACTCCATGACGTAGGCTCTGTTGCAGCCTACTGCAAGGTTCGTGACCGTGGCTTTAAAGTTTCCAAGGTATTGCTCTACGCCCTTGAAGGAGCCCTTATTGGCGCGCACTGGAATGACCTGGACCCGGATTACAAGGCCCGTCTGTTAGAGGCAGTAAAAGACAGTCCTCCACCACCCTGACACCTCCCTCATAAAAGTTTGACGCCATTTACACCCGGCTGCAGACAGGACACTCCGGATCTGCCTGCAGCCCCATGGTCTGCCACTCCATGGTCATCGCGTCAAAAATCATCAAACGACCATTCAATGTTTTGCCAAATCCGGCAATCAGTTTGATGGCTTCCAATGCCTGCATGGTACCTATCATTCCGACCACTGGGCCCAGAATTCCCGATTCAGAACAGCTGAGATTTTCATTGCTCTGCTCATCGTATAGACACCGATAACAGGGTGCATCAGGCTGACGACGATCATAAACTGTCAGCTGGCCATTAAGCCTGATAGCGGCACCGCTGACCAGGGGAACAGAGGCCCTGACACAGGCAGCATTGATGGCAAACCGACTGGTAAAGTTATCGGTACAATCCAGAACCACAGTCACTCTTCTCACCTGCTCTGACAGGCCTTCACCTGCCAGACATCCATGGATGGTCTCAATCTGAATACTGTCATTGACTGCCAACAGCCGGGCCTGTGCAGCGGAGACTTTTGCAGCCCCCAAATCATCAGCACAATAAAGGGACTGCCGCTGAAGGTTGGTAGTATCCACCGTATCCGGGTCAACCAGCACCATGTGCCCCACGCCTGCTGCTGCCAGGTACTGAGCTGCCGGACAGCCCAGCCCACCCAGACCAAGAATTAAAACGCTTGATGACAGCAACCGTTCCTGCCCTTCGATATCAACCTGGGGAAGCATAATTTGTCGGCTATAGCGGAGTAACTGCTCATCATTCATGGATGGTTGCTGTCCTTATAAAAAATAGCTTGAAAGATAGGCTGAACCGTCAGGAAATTCGGCACTAAGGTGAAGTATAAGGAGAGCATCAAGCCGATAACACACCCACTGCTATCTGCTGGCAGTAGGTGGTTGGTAACAGGTAATGACTTCAGATGCAGGGATCAGCTTGCCCGAAAGCAATCAAGACTCTGACTCAATAAACTCACCATAGGCTTCTGCATCCATCAGATCACCGAGTTCACCATCATCATCAAGTTTCATCTTGAAGAACCAGCCATCATTATAAGGATCACTGTTGACGGTTTCCGGAGCGTCTTCAAGAATGCCATTAACGTCAATAACTTCACCCGTCAATGGCACATAGATCTCGGAGGCAGCTTTTACAGACTCTACAGCGCCGGCCTCATCACCTGCAGCGAGTAAAGCACCCTGCTCAGGCAGTTCAACAAAAACCACGTCCCCCAGGGCTTCCTGGGCATGATCTGTAATACCAATAGTGACGGTACCATCTTCCTCCAACCTGACCCATTCATGGGAACGCAGATACCGTAACTCAGAAGGTATATTGCTCATCTATTTTTCCTCGGTTGACTCTCAGTAAAGCTAGGGCCTCACCCTGTTATCCCCCTCCGGGAAGACAACGCGGTGAAATCAAACGCTGTTTATTGGCTCATGACTGTCAAAGAGCTCAGGGCTGTCGAAGAGCTCAAGGCTGTCGAAGAGCTCATCGCTGACTGGCACGAGCATTCTAACTAGTTTAGTGGGAAGTTTACATAGCACCATCCCGGTTAACGACCTGGATAGAACGTACCTCTGAATTTTTTGAGCTGACTACCCTGAGCTGACTACCCTGTATACAAAACTCGACAGCCTGTGCAACACTGAAAAGGTATAAGACAGAGCTAAGAAGCCCGAAGTGTGCCGTGGGCCTGATGTTGCGCCAACATGGCACGGATTAATGGTAAATCAAGTGATAAGGTTCAGAGTCGAATGTCACTATCCAATGCCTGCCGATGTAATGAACAGTTGTTGTCTGAGTTGATTCAGGTTATTGAAGGACTTCCTGCAAATACTTGTCAGAAATCTGTCGTTCCTGACAAAGCTCAAACCATAGGCGCTCATGTACGTCATATCATTGAGTTTTATCAGTGTTTTTTATCCGGTCTGGATAGTAGATACATTAACTACGACAACAGGGACAGAGACCCGGAATGTGAGAGGAATGTCTCTTCTGCAGTTGGCGCTTTACTGAGTATTAAAGAGCAGCTGGTGAAACTGACAAAGAATACATCGGGTGAGATCCATCTCACACTCAATGCCTGCATTGATACCAATGGAACTGTCGTTAAGACGGAAACATCCGTCGTTCGTGAGCTGTTATTTTTGCAATGTCACACCACGCACCATTTGGCCATCATCAACTTGCTGCTGCAACAGTCAGGCCACCACCCCCCCAAAAATTTCGGCGTTGCCACCTCAACACTGATTTATCAAAAACAGCAGGAATCATCCTCTGAAAACTAAACTGTCGTTCTACGATACTTCGTACAATCGCGGCAACACTCAGTTCATTTCTGGCCAATTCTTATCCGCAGCTTTAATAAAGCCCGGAATATCCACCAGCCATTTTTCCTGCACACTGTTGTCGTAATTCAAATACAGTTTGTCATCGACAATTTTCCAGTATTTCGGGTCTCCCGGTGCCCTTTGTTTTGTTGCAGCAACAGCCCACGCACAGTAGCCGCCGTATTGAGGCATATACTGCTCAGGATGCGTCTTAAACAGGCTGAGATGTTTTTCTGAAGAGAAGTACCACTCCACGCCCAAGTGCTCAAATTTATACTTGGCACTCCCTTTTATGGGCTTTCCTTCCGTGAAATAAGCAACGGCATCATAGCCGTTGATGGCTTTACTGCTGAACCAGCCAGTATAAATATGTTTGTCAGCAAAGGTGTTGACGCTCAATGCCATCAACAGGACCGAAGCTATTCTTAACAAGGTATTCATGAAGCATCACCCTCTTCAGTTGTTGATTTTATTTTGTCCAGGGATATCGGCTGACCAAGCTTCCCCTATTTCCATGCCTTAATAAATTCTACAGTAAATGCCCCAAAAAAGCGCCAGAAAAGCCAGCTATGATGGGATAAAACCATCAATGCTGACCAGTGCTGCCGAAATAATGGCAGCGTTTTCCAGAAGACAAATCGACAGTAACATCAAACCTGCCAATACCATTAGGTGCTTTGTGACGTCCAATATAAGATCAGCCGTCAACCATCCAAAATACTTTGAAGCCTCTATTTCCATCCACCATACTTTTTTCTTAGGTGGATTCCAAATTCCTGCAAGTAGTTAACCAAATAGAATTGAACATTTTGTTTGGTTAATTATTTACCCCTGAGGCAAGCATCAATGAACTCACTGCTGACAAGGATTGTTTTAGCAGCAACACTGTTAACACCAACATTTATTTCACAGGCTGAAGTGGATAATTACCGACTTTTATTACAACGCACAGATAGAGTCATTGTTCACTTTAAAGAAAAGCCTACCGAAGCCAGAGCATTAGCTTTTATTAAACAGGGTGTAACCCATGGTGGTTATGGGGTTGCTGCCGGAAAAAGGCAGGAAGTGCTGTCAATAGGAGCCACCGTTAATCTTGACGATGCAAAGACGCTGGCAGCCGGATTAGAAGATGACCCCCAGGTAAAGTTTGCTGAGCCAGATCTGGTAATGCAGGCCATGAGAGTCCCCAACGACCCACTTTATAATCAGCAATGGCACTACTTTGAAACCGGAGCGGGTATTAATCTCCCTGCTGCCTGGGACATATCCATTGGCAGTACTGACAATGTGATCGGTGTTATTGATACCGGAATTACTGACCACCGGGAGATTAATGACAGGCTGGTAGCAGGTTATGATTTTGTTTCTGATCCCTGGATGGCTAATGATGGTGATGGCTGGGATAGCAACCCCCGGGATCCGGGAGACGCCCTGCAGCCAGGAGCCTGTGGCTCCTCATTCGGTGACCCGGTTCCGGCTAATGCCCGAAAGAGCAGCTGGCACGGAACTCATGTTACGGGCACGATTGCGGCGACAACCAATGATAGCATCGGTGTTTCAGGGGTTACCTGGCTCTCCAGGGTGCAAACTCTCAGGGCACTTGGGCGATGTGGTGGTTATACCTCCGATATCGTTTCAGCCATGCGTTGGGGGGCAGGCCTGAAAGTCTATGGACTTCCGACAAACCCCAATCCAGTCAACGTACTGAATCTAAGCCTTGGTGGTGAAGCGCTCTGGTGTCCGCAAACCTATCAGGATGCCATTGATGAAGTGGTTGCTGCGGGTGTCACTGTGGTGGTTGCAGCAGGCAATGAGCAACAAAATGTGGCGATGAGCACGCCGGCAAATTGCAAGAATGTCATTGTTGTTGGTGCTATCAATCGCACAGGAAACCGCAGCTGGTACTCAAATTATGGTACCGAGATCGACATTATGGCTCCCGGTGGTGAAACACTGTTCCAGGGCAATGGCATCCTGTCATTGTACAATTCCGGGCTGAACGGTCCGACAAGTGGCTCCTACGCTGAGCTTCAGGGCACCAGCATGGCAGCACCACATATCGCCGGTTTGATTGACCTTAGCTACGCTGTCAATCCAACGCTGTCACCCTCTGAGCGTGAGCGCCTGTTGAAAGAAACAGCCAGACCATTTGCCTCAGATAGCGATTGCTCAACCTTCAGATGTGGTTCCGGGATTGCTGATGCAGCGGCCTTTCTGAGAGCAATCCAGAAGGCTAAGTGAGAAATAGTCAGACAAGCCCTGAAATCAGGGCTAGGTTTTTAATAAGGGCTAATAAGATAAACAGGTATTGCAAGGCTTCAAAGATCAAACAATGGAGCAGTAATACCCGGGATGAACAGAGAACGATTCAGCAGCACTTCTCTCTTCAATAAATCCAATGGAGTGGAACCTTGAAACCATCAAATCATGCGCTGCTGCTGGCTGGAATTTTTTCTTCTCTCATCGCTCCCGTGAATCTTCAGGCTGATTCCGATCCGGAAATAACCGATGATGGGCTTCTGGATCTCAGCCTGGAAGAGCTGATCGCACTGGATGTCCCCGACGTCACATCGGTATCCAAAAGAAAACAGCGCCTGATGGACTCTCCTGCTGCTGTGTTTGTTATCACCAATGAGGATATTCAGCGTTCAGGAGTGACTTCAATTCCAGAGGCACTGAGAATGGTGCCAGGCATGCAGGTAGCCCGGTTGAATAGCAATACCTGGTCCATCAGTACCCGGGGCTTTAATTACATTTTTGCCAATAAATTGCTGGTACTGATCGATGGGCGCACCGTTTACTCGCCTCTGTTCTCAGGTGTTAACTGGGATGTTCAGGACACCATGCTGGAAGATATTGCCCGCATTGAGGTGATTCGCGGTCCGGGGGCAGCGCTGTGGGGTGCCAATGCCGTGAATGGTGTGATCAATATTATTACCAAACATGCGGCAGATACTCAGGGTGGTCTGCTGTCTACCGGGTTTGGTTCGGAAGAGAAGGCCTTTGGGGCTTATCGCTACGGAGGGGAATTAGGGGATTACGGCTACTACCGGGCATTTTTCAAAACCTTCAACCGCGATGGATTAGCGAACAAAGACGGTACCGATGCCAATGATGACTGGACATTAAAACGAGCGGGATTTAAAGCGAATTGGCGAACAGCAAACGGGGCTGAAGCGTCACTTCAGAGTGAACTTTATGACGGCACAACCCGCCCCGACTTAAAAATCTTCAATGAAACCACACTGAGCCCGGATCGCATTATCAATCAAAGCAGAGACCAAAAGGGTGGGCACCTGATCGGCAGCTATAAACAGTACCAGGCTGACGGCAGCCACTTTACGCTCAAAGGCTACTATGACCGCTATGAAAATTATGATTACCGGTTCACGGAAAAGCGAGATACTGCCGACCTTGAGTTTCAGCACCAGATACTACCCGGCAACGATCATGACATCATCTGGGGCCTGGGTTATCGACTGACCCAATATAACCTCAACAGCGCCACGAACAACATCACCATGGCACCTGCCAGGCGAACGGACCGGCTATACAGCGCATTTGTTCAGGATCATATTACCCTTTCACCGCAATGGGCTCTGACGCTCAGCTCCCGCTTTGAGCATAACGACTTTACCGGTTACGAGATTCAACCCAATGCCAGTCTGACCTGGAAGATATCGGACGAGCAAACCCTCTGGATGAAAGCGGCCAGTGCGTTAAAGACGCCATCAATCAGTGAAACATCGGTAATTTCCCGTGGAATTGCATTCCTGCGAGAAGAGGACGCTCCTGTACCGGGAACCGCTACTCCAGACTTATTGGCTATCAGTGGCAATGATCAACTGGATTCGGAAAAATTATTTGCTTTGGAGGTGGGCTATAGAGAGCAATTTAATAACCGACTACTGTTTGATATCACTGCATTTTTCAACCAGTACAGAGATCTTTTGGCTTACGTTGATCAACCCGGTTGCCTGGATAGAACCACTTTTGACAGTTCAGTCATGCTTTGCTCCTATGGCGATAATGGAGGCAAACCCGCCGTAGAATATTCAACCACATTTGCCAACGGGCTAACGGCTAACACTTATGGTCTGGAGGTAACAACAGACTGGCAGGCAACCCCCTGGTGGAAACTGCAATTTAACTACAGTTTTCTGGGTGTTGATGCATTCAGCAAGGATTCCGGTTCAGCTATAACCAACAGCTACCTTAGGGGAAATGAACACTTACTGGAAACCCTCAGTGCCAACAATACCGCCAATATCCGTTCTTACATGAACTTACCCCACCAGTGGTATCTGGATTTCTGGGTACGCTATATGGATAACCTTAAAGATGCAGAAGTTAGTGCCTACACGGCTCTGGACTTCAGGGTAGCCAAAAAATTCGGCAAAGACCTTGAATTATCCCTGACCGGCAAGAACCTGTTCGACAAACAACGGCTGGAATTCGATGAAATATTCAGCGGGCTCGGCGAAACTGAGGTACAGGAATCCTGGTACCTGCAGTTACGCTGGCAACATTAATCGGATGGGGGAGATCACTTCATGCCGATCATAATCAACAAAATGTACGCAATCATTGCAATAGCTCTGCTCTGCTGCTTAAACATAACTCAATCAGCAGCCAGCGAAGTTACCAAAGCGGATAAGGTTAAGGCTGCCATTGTCTATAAACTTTCCAAGTTTGTTGCCTGGCCCGGAAAAAAGCAGACCCTGGCACTGTGCATTATTGGCAGCGGAGCCATCAACAGTGAACTGCAAAAAATCAATCATAAATTCAGCAGGGGACGGCGTATATCAGTCACTCATAAAATTCATAGCGCCCCATTGGAAAAGCTATGCGACATTGTCTACATCCATAACTCAACGCCATATGTCGTATCCGGGATCTTAAAGAAATTAAAAAATGAATCAGTACTGACCATCAGTGATAGCGAGAACTTCGCTTATCAAGGTGGCGTGATAGGACTGATCCGTACCGGTAGCCGGATTCAATTTGCCATCAGTCAGAGTGCGACCAGAAATGCGAGCCTGTCAATTAACGCCCAATTAATGAGGTTAGCCAAGGTTGTTAAATAGTCATTATGATCACATTTAAGAACCTGCCCATTAAAAAGAAGTTACGATACGCCATGCTGATAACGGCGTATTCCGTTCTGCTGGTGACCCTGAGTGTGCAAACCGTCAGTGAATATATGCATTCACGGTCTTTGCTGGTCAGTAAACTGGAAACCCTGGTTGAAGTGATTGGTGCCAATGCCCAGGCAGCTTTGATGTTTGAGGATACGGTAGCGGCTGAACAACTATTGAACGGTTTCTCCAGCACCAATGAAATAGAAGCGGCCTACTTATTAAATCCGGAAGGTGAGCGCGTCGCCGACTATCATCGGGAAAAGAAACAACCCTGGGCTTTTACCCTGCAGGAACTCAACCAGCCCGTTACCTTATTCAGCAAAGCCAAGCTGCATTTATATCGCCCTATCAATTTGGATGGTCAGTTTATTGGTGCCATTTATATCCAGTCAAACCTGAGTGAGCTCTACCTGCACCTCACTCATATCTTATTTTTGGTCATGATTGCGGCATTAATTTCTATCGTACTGGCGGCAATGCTGAGTGCCAGGCTGCAAAAATTGCTGGCACGTCCCATTACAGAGCTGGCGGATACCATTAGCGAAATCACTGAATACCAGCAATATGATCGCCAGGTGCAAAAATACGACAACGATGAGATTGGACAACTGTATGACTGCTTCAATAACATGCTCATGCAGATCAAAGAGCGAGATGACCGACTGCAGCAGCATCGTGAAAATCTGGAAGCCACCGTTACCAGTAGAACCAATGAACTGAAAATGGCCAATCGGGGGCTAAAAGAAAATCTGAAGGAGCTTAATGAAGCCAAAGAAGCCGCATTGGATGCGGTCAAAGCCAAAAGCTCCTTCCTGGCCAATATGAGCCATGAAATCCGTACGCCGATGAATGGTGTGCTTGGCATGCTGGACCTGATGAAAGACACCCCGCTCACAAAAACACAAAATGATTTTTTGAATACCGCTTATTCCTCTGCTGATTCGCTACTTTCCATCATTAACGACATTCTCGACTTTTCAAAAATTGAAGCGGGCAAAATGACCATTGAGGAAGTGGATATTTCAGTCCGGGATGTTGTTGAAGATGTCTGCACATTACTGGCAGGCACCGCCCGGGAGAAGGGCCTGGAGCTTAGCTGCTATACCGATGTTGATCTGCCAGCCACACTGAAAGGAGACTCGGTAAGACTGAGACAGGTGCTAACCAACCTGATTGGCAATGCCGTAAAATTCACCATCAAAGGAGAGGTCAGCGTTAAAGTAAACCTGATCAAACGATCACAGACGTCGGCTCAAATTGAATTTTCTGTGGAGGATACCGGCATTGGTATTGCTGAACATATCCTGCCAACCCTGTTCAATGAGTTTACCCAGGCCGACGGCAGTACTACCCGGAAGTTTGGAGGCACCGGTCTGGGCCTGACGATCTCCCGACAATTAGTTGAGTTAATGGGAGGCAACATCCGTGTTATCAGTGCTGAAGGTCTCGGCTCCACATTTACCTTCACCCTGGAAATGGCAATATCCCAAAACCAATGCAGGCAAAAGTCTCAGGTACTTCATGCACTGGATGGTATAAGAGCCCTGGTCGTTGATGATAACCACACCAACCGGGAGATTCTCCGCCACTATCTAACGGCCTGGGGCCTGGATCACAACGAGGCATCAACCGTAAAAGACGCTCTGCAGATATTGAGAAAAGCTTATAACAATAACCAGCCCTATGAGCTTGTCTTTCTGGATATGAATATGCCCGACATGGATGGGCTGGAATTGTCTAAAGTGATCGAAGACGATCCCGACTTACAGTCCATTCGCAGAATAATGCTCAGCTCTACCGGTTTTATCACTCAGGAACAACAGCAAGCGGCCGGACTGTCCGCTTGCCTGAGCAAACCATTCCGACAATCCAGATTACTGGATACCACCATGCAGGTGATGCATTACCATCACGCCAGCCAACAACCGGATGGCCTGACAGACCAACATGAACCAGAAACGGCAGTATTCCCCGAAGGCATCCAGATACTTCTGGTAGAAGACAATATGGTCAACCAGAAAGTCGCTACCAGCATGCTGAAAAAAATTGGCTTGAGTCATATTCATTTAGCAGAAGATGGTCGTGAAGCCCTCGACATGAGCCGGCACCAAACCTACGACCTGGTGCTGATGGACTGCCAAATGCCTGAGATGAGCGGATATGAAGCCACAGGTCTGATCAGACAGAGAGAGCGTGAGCAACAGTTACCCAGAATACCGATCATCGCAATGACTGCTAACGCAATGGCTGAAGACCGGGAAAAGTGCCTGGCTGCCGGTATGGATGACTATCTGAGCAAACCGGTCAAAATTGACCACCTCAGGGAGAGGCTGGCACACTGGCTGATTCACGACACGCCTCCACAGACAGCAACACCGGAAGCTGCAGAAACAACCCGGGCGATTGCCAGCAAACCGGATCAATCAAAACAGCATCCATTAATTGATCAGTCCGTATTCAATGCACTTCAAGAGTTGATGGAAGAAGAGTTCCCGGTACTGATTAACAGCTATCTGGAAGACGCACCTAAATTAATGGCCGATATCCGGTTCTCCTCCAAAGATGCAGACCGTGAGGTTCTGGTAAGAGCAGCCCATACCCTGAAATCAAGCAGCAACAATCTTGGTGCCACACAGCTGGCAATGATTGCAGCCGACATTGAGAAGGAAGGGAAAGCCAACCAGCTGGCAGAGGCATCAGCGTTAATCGCTTCGCTGGAATCAACGCTTGATGAAACCCTGAAAGCTCTAATAATAAAAACCAAAAACAATCAAAAAATTGACTGATCAAAATGACCCGTGATTCATCTGAATACGAATAGGTCCTTTTAAATATGTTGACTGATTATATCTCACATCAAACAACTACAATTACCGAATAAGTTCATGAACCGCATGTAAGCCGGACAACACCTTAGCGGAAGAGGTAAACTGATGAATTCTGACAACAATGTCCCTGTCATAGGATATGTAACCGATGCCACTTCAGCCATTGAAGTCACTGATTCAAATGGAAACATTGTCACCAAAAAGGTTGGTGACCCCATTTTTCTTGATGAAGTCATTAATAATGAGTCCGGTTCAGAAGTTGTCGTCAAATTATTAAATGGACAATCACTTACGGTTCCGGTGGCGCAACAAGTAGTGATGGGGGCAGAGATCGTTAATAGTCTTGATCCAACGGCTGCCGGCGAAGAAGGTGATCAAGATAAAGAAAGCGAAGAAAGTGATCAAACGGATGAAAGCGATGAAGCTGATGAAAGTGATCAAATTAAAGAAAGCGAACAGGTTAATGACTCACCAACAGAGCAATCAGATAATTCAGATTCAACACAGAGCACTTCAGATCAATCAGATACAGGCATTAACCAATCACGGTTACCTACTACGGTCATCATTGAGCAGGAAAACAGTCAAAATACGGACCGCCAATCAACGGAAGAGCAATCAAAAGGTAACGAACTTAGTCAACTGGAGTTCAACTCAATTAGTCAACTGAGTGACAATCAACCTTCTGTCTCTGAAAGCATTGCTCCAGTCATCGAAAGTCAAAACTTTAACGTTAATGAAAACGTCCCTGAAGACGGCTCTACGGTCGTAGGTCAAGTTATTGCCAGCCAATCTGACAATATAACGTTTGCCATTATCGGAGGTAATGAAGACAACGCCTTTGCCATCAAGCCCACAACCGGTGAACTGCTCGTTACCGGCCCCCTGAATCATGAAATAAGAGATAGCTACAACTTAACCGTCGAAGTAACTAGCCAGAATGGTCTCAGCAGAAATGCCTCCATCAGTGTTTCAATTAATGATCTCAATGAAGCGCCTGAAGCTTATGACGATATTGATGACAGCCATGAAAATAATGTACTGATCATCGATGTACTGGCAAATGATGTCGATGCAGATCTGGCTGATAGCCCCGACAACTTCAACCTCCACAGCGCTGAGATTGTCGATAACCTGGGCAATGTCATGGCTGGTCAGGGCTCTGTCACCATTGTTGATAACCGGCTGCAGTTTACCCCCGGGGCAGATTTTGATTATCTGGCAACCGGTGAGTCCGCTGTCATCACCATTCACTACATCATGAGTGACGATGGTGGTATGACCTCAAACGCCATCACCACTATTACCGTCACCGGAGCCAACGACGGGCCAGTAGCCACCGCCGATATTGACACAACTGGGGAAAACAACAGCGTTTTCGTCGATGTCATTGCCAACGACAGTGACCTGGATAGCAACAATATGCTCAGTGTCAGTGCTGCCAGCATTGCCACCATGACCAACAACAGTGACAGCCAGGCCATTGTGCCCGGCACCGCCAGTGTCAGCTTCAGTGGCAACAACGTAATCTTTTCCCCTGGCAACGACTTTGATTATCTGGCCACCGGTGAAACCGCTACCGTCGTGGTGAACTACACCGTTACCGATGATGATGGCACACCACTGACGGATAGCAGCAACCTCACCATTACTGTCACCGGCACCAACGATGCACCGGTAGCCACCGCAGATACCAGTGGTACCGGAGAAAACAGCAGCATTACTGTCGATGTGATCGCCAATGACAGTGACCTGGACACCAACAATGGGCTCAGTGTCAATGCCGCCGGTATTGCCAGCATGACCAATGATGGCGACAACCAGACCATTCTCCACAATACTGCCAGTGTCAGCTTCAGCGGCAATAATGTTATCTTCAATCCCGGTACCGACTTTGATTACCTGGCCAGTGGCGAAACGGCCACGGTGAAGGTGAACTACACCGTCACCGATGATGATGGCGCACCACTGACGGATAACAGCACCCTGACCATCACGGTAACCGGCACGAATGATGTCCCGGTAGCCACCGCCGATACCGACGCGACTCAGGAAAACAACAGTATCAGCGTGGATGTTATTGCCAATGACTCTGACCCGGATGCCAGCAACGGACTCAGTCTCAGCGCAGCCAGCATTGCCACCATGACCAACAACAGTGACAGTCAGGCTGTTCCGCTGAGCACCGCCAGTCTCAGCGTCAGTGGCAATAACATCACCTTCAATCCCGGTAGTGACTTTGATTATCTGGCCACCGGCGAAACCGCTACCGTTCTGGTGAATTACACCGTTACCGATGATAATGGCACACCACAGACTGATAGCAGTACCCTGACCATCACCGTTACCGGCACCAACGATGCACCGGTGGCCACCGCAGATACCGATAACACCTGGGAAACAAGCGCCATCACCGTCGATGTAATCGCCAATGATAGTGACCCGGACACTAGCAATACGCTCAGTGTCAGTGCCGCCAGCATTGCCACCATGACCAATGATGGTGATCAACAGCCCATCACTCTCAACACGGCCAGTGTCAGCTTCAGCGGTAACAATGTTATCTTCAATCCCGGTACCGATTTCGAATATCTGGCCAATGGTGAAACGGCCACGGTGATACTCAACTACACAGTCACCGATGATGATGGCACGCCACTGACTGATAGTAGCACCCTGACCATCACCGTCACCGGCACCGACAGCAATGCTCCCACCATCACGGCTGTGACAGATGTGACCGGAGCCATAACCGAAATTGCCAATGATGCCAATGGTGAGAACATCAATACACTGTCTGACAACGGCAGCTTCACCATTGCTGATGTTGATCTGACCGATGTCCAGACCGTCAGCGTCACTTCAGACACCACCGGATATCTCGGATCCTTCACCCCCACGGTCAGCAATAACACCACCGGCGATGGCACCGGCCAGGTGGACTGGACCTTCAGCGTGCCCGATGCGGATATTGATTACCTGGCAGCAGGCCAGGTGCTGACCCAGACTTACACCGTCACCGTGGACGATGGCCGGGGTGGCAAAGTGGATCAGCAGGTGACCATCACGATCACCGGCACCAACGATGCACCCGTGGCCGTCGTCGATACCGGCACCACTCAGGAAAACAACAGTGTTACCGTAGATGTCCTTGCCAACGACGATAATATCGATAGCAGTGATGCGCTCAGTGTGAGCGCTGCCAGCATTGCCACCATGACCAACAACAGTGACAGCCAGGCCATTGTGCCCGGCACCGCCAGTGTCAGCTTCAGTGGCAACAACGTAATCTTTTCCCCCGGTAACGACTTTGATTATCTGGCCACCGGTGAAACCGCTACCGTCGTGGTGAACTACACCGTTACCGATGATGATGGCACACCACTGACGGATAGCAGCACCCTGACCATCACTGTCACCGGCACCAACGATGCACCGGTAGCCACCGCAGATATCGGTGATACCGGAGAAAATAGCAGCGTTACTGTGGATGTGATCGCCAATGACAGTGACCTGGACACCGGCAATGGGCTCAGTGTCAATGCCGTCGGTATTGCCAGCATGACCAATGATGGCGACAACCGGACCATTCTCCACAATACCGCCAGTGTCAGCTTCAGCGGCAATAATGTTATCTTCAATCCCGGTACCGACTTTGATTACCTGGCCAGTGGCGAAACGGCCACGGTGAAGGTGAACTACACAGTCACCGATGATGATGGCACACCACTGACGGATAACAGCATCCTGACCATCACGGTAACCGGCACTAATGATGTCCCGGTAGCCACCGTAGATACTGACGCGACTCAGGAAAACAACAGTATCAGCGTGGATGTTATTGCCAATGACTCTGACCCGGATGCCAGCAACGGGCTCAGTCTCAGCGCAGCCAGCATTGCCACCATGACCAACAACAGTGACAGCCAGGCCATTGTGCCCGGCACCGCCAGTGTCAGCTTCAGTGGCAGCAACCTGATCTTTTCCCCTGGCAACGACTTTGATTATCTCGCCACCGGCGAAACCGCTACCGTTCTGGTGAATTACACCGTTTCCGATGATGATGGCACACCGCTGACAGATAGCAGCACCCTGACCATCACCGTTACCGGCACCAACGATGCACCGGTGGCCACCGCAGATACCGATAACACCTGGGAAAACAGCACCGTCACCGTTGATGTAATCGCCAATGATAGTGACCCGGACACCAGCAATACGCTCAGTGTCAGTGCCGCCAGCATTGCCACCATGACCAATGATGGTGATCAACAGCCCGTTACTCTCAACACGGCCAGTGTCAATTTCAGCGGTAACAATGTTATCTTCAATCCCGGTAACGATTTCGAATATCTGGCCAGTGGCGAAACGGCCACGGTGATACTCAACTATACAGTCACCGATGATGATGGTACGCCACTGACTGATAACAGCACACTGACCATCACCGTCACCGGCACCGACAACAAGCTTCCCACCGTTACGGCTGCGACAGATGTGGCCGGAGCCATAACCGAAATTGCCGATGGTGCCAATGGTGAGAACATCAATACACTGTCTGACAACGGCAGCTTTACCATTGCCGATGTGAATTTGACCGATGTCCAGACAGTCAGCGTCACTTCGGACACCACCGGATATCTCGGATCTTTCACCCCCACGGTCAGCAATAACACCACCGGCGACGGCACCGGCCAGGTGGACTGGACCTTCAGCCTGCCCGATGCGGATATTGATTACCTGGCACCAGGCCAAGTGTTGACCCAGTCTTACACCGTCACCGTGAACGATGGCCGGGGTGGCACCGTGGATCAGCAAGTGACCATTACGATCACCGGCACCAACGATGCACCCGTAGCCGTCATCGATACCGGCACCACTCAGGAAAACAACAGTGTTACCGTAGATGTCCTTGCCAACGACAGTGATATCGATAGCAGTGATGTGCTCAGTGTAAGCGCTGCCAGCATTGCCACCATGACCAACAACAGTGACAGCCAGGCCATTGTGCTCAGCACCGCCAGTGTCACCTTCAGTGGCAAGGACATCACCTTCAATCCCGGTACCGACTTTGATTATCTGGCCACCGGTGAAACCGCTACCGTCGTGGTGAACTACACCGTTTCCGATGATGATGGCACGCCACTGAATGATAGCAGCACCCTGACCATCACCGTCACCGGTAACAACGACGGACCAGTACTGGACGCAGCGCTGGCAGACCAGAGTGCCGATCAGGACGACGCCTTCAGCTACCAGCTGCCAGTAAACAGCTTCAGCGACCTGGATGGTGACACCCTGAGCTACAGCGCCACCCTGGCCGATGGCAGTGCCCTGCCCGCCTGGCTCAGCTTTGATGCCGCCAGCACCACCTTCTCCGGCACGCCTGCCAGTGGCGATGTGGGCTCGCTGTTGGTGACGGTCACCGCCAGCGATGGCGTGGCCAGCACCTCAGATAACTTTACCCTGGACATCACCGGCGATGCCCCGGCCGTGATTGCGGGCGACGACAGCGCCACAGTGACGGAAGACAGCAGCAACGTCCTGAGCGCCAGCGGTACCCTGACCATCAGTGACAGCGATGTCGGCGAAGCGCAGTTTATCGCCACCACCATCACCGGGAGCTACGGTGACCTGACCCTTAATGCCAATGGTCAGTGGACCTACAGCGCCGATAACAGCCAGTCAGCCATTCAGCAGCTCGGGGATGGCGAAACCCTCACCGAGACGCTGACCGTAATGTCAGCGGATGGCACCACCCACACGCTGACCATCACTCTTAACGGCAGCAACGACGGGCCAGTACTGGATATCGCCCTGGCCGATCAGAACGCCGATCAGGACAACCCCTTCAACTACCAGCTGCCAGCAAACAGCTTCAGCGACCTGGAGGGTGATACCCTGAGCTACAGCGCCACCCTGGCCGATGGCAGTGCCCTGCCCGCCTGGCTCCGCTTCGATGCCGCCAGCACCACCTTCTCCGGCACCCCCGGCAGTGGTGATGTGGGCTCGCTGTTGGTGACGGTCACCGCCAGCGATGGCTTAGCCAGCACCTCGGATAACTTTACCCTGGACATCACCGGTGATGCCCCGGCCGTGATCGCTGGCGATGACAGTGCGGCAATGACCGAAGACAGCAGCGACGTCCTGAGCGCCAGCGGTACCCTGACCATCAGTGACAGCGATGCCGGCGAAGCGCAGTTTATCGCCACCACTATCACCGGCAGCTACGGTGACCTGACCCTGGATGCCAGTGGCCAGTGGACCTACAGCGCCGATAACAGCCAGTCGGCCATTCAGCAGCTCGGGGAGGGCGAAACCCTGACCGAGACGCTGACCGTGACCTCAGCGGATGGCACCCCCCACACCCTGACCATCACCCTCAACGGCAGCAACGACGGACCGGTACTGGATGTTGCCCTGGCCGACCAGAGTGCCGACCAGGACACCCCCTTCAGCTACCAGCTGCCAGCGGACAGCTTCAGTGACCTGGACGGCGATGCCCTGAGCTACAGCGCCACCCTGGCCGACGGCAGTGC
Organism: Thalassotalea sp. G20_0; assembly: GCF_017744175.1. NCBI lineage: Bacteria > Pseudomonadati > Pseudomonadota > Gammaproteobacteria > Alteromonadales > Colwelliaceae > Thalassotalea > Thalassotalea sp. G20_0. Next base: position 46,582 of record NZ_JAGHQV010000043.1, read on the forward strand.
CCTGCCCGCCTGGCTCAGCTTCGATGCCGCCAGCACCACCTTCTCGGGTACGCCCGGCAGTGGTGATGTGGGCTCGCTGTCGGTGACGGTCACCGCCAGTGATGGCCTGGCCAGCGCCTCGGACACCTTTACCCTGGCGGTAGCGGCCGACCCCGCGACCCCACCGGCAGACAATCAGGCACCCGAGTTACAGGCCTTCCCCGGTGCCGATGCGCTGGCGGCCTTTGCCCTGGCGGGCAGCAGCGGCGATGTGGCTGCCGATCTGACCGACCACGGCCACCAACTGACCTTCAACAGCGGCGTCACCCACAGTGACTCGGGCGTTCACCTGAACAGCGCCG
>NZ_JAGHQV010000440.1:0-607 GCF_017744175.1 Thalassotalea sp. G20_0
AAACAGCCAAAGCCGTTAAAAGTCATTTTGAGAATGCAGCGGATGCTATCAGTCAGGTCAACGCAGCCGAAACCCGAACGGAGCTGGCCAGCCTTGGGGTAGCCTTGGCTGAAGCTTTCTCTCAGGGCACTTTGTCTGCAGAGGAGTATTACGAGGCGACCGAAGCCAGTCGCAGGAAGCTGGCTGAGCTAAAGGCCGAGGCGGAAAATACCAAGGACAGCATAAAAGAAACAGGCGACGCTGCAGAGGAAGCCGGGGATAAGCAAGAGCAATCTTTTGAAAACGCCCAGTCTATTGCCGCTGTTTTGGCCGGTCACTATAACGCCATAACCGCAGAACTTATGGGTATGAGCAGCGCTGCGCACGATGCTTTTGTAGCCATACAACAAGGCGGCGGTTCAGTGGATACCAGTGCAGCCAAAGGCAGTATTGAAGACCTGAAAAATGAGCTTAAGGCAACCTCCGCAGAAATTAGCCGGCTGCAAAGCAATCAATATCAATTTGACGTGACAGGCATTGGTCGCTGGCTCAATCAAACATCAACCGCTGCCGCTTATGTGAAAAAACAATTTTTAGAGCAAAGAATTGCCCTTGAACAGCTGTTTGA
>NZ_JAGHQV010000441.1:0-607 GCF_017744175.1 Thalassotalea sp. G20_0
CGGGCACTGGTCACCAATATTTCCTCCATGTGTTCCTCTAAAGGCTTACCGAAAGATCAGGACGTGAAGGCCTTCCTGACCCTGCCCTGCTTGAAAGAGGGCTGGCAGGAGGGCAAAGACGAGGACGCTAAGGGTAAACCGCTCGACCGGGCACTGGTCACCAATATTTCCTCCATGTGTTCCTCTAAAGGCTTAGTGAAAGGTAAGGACTTGAAGGCCTTCCTGACGCTGCCCTGCTTGAAAGAGGGCTGGCAGGAGGGCAAAGACGAGGACGCTAAGAGTAAACCGCTCGACCGGGCACTGGTCACCAATATTTCCTCCATGTGTTCCTCTAAAGGCTTACCGAAAGATAAGGACGTAAAGGCCTTCCTGACCTTGCCCTGCTTGAAAGAGGGCTGGCAGGAGGGCAAAGACGAGGACGCTAAGGGCAAACCGCTCGACCGGGCACTGGTCACCAATATTTCCTCCATGTGTTCCACTAAAGGCTTACCGAAAGATAAGGACGTAAAGGCCTTCCTGACCCTGCCCTGCTTGAAAGAGGGCTGGCAGGAGGGCAAAGACGAGGACGTTAAGGGCAAACCGCTCGACCGGGCACTGGTCACCAATA
>NZ_JAGHQV010000442.1:0-607 GCF_017744175.1 Thalassotalea sp. G20_0
GTGGGTGAGCAGGGCAGCTCACTTTCCGGTGGGCAGAAACAACGTATTGCGATTGCAAGGGCATTGTTGACCAACCCAAAAATACTGATTTTTGACGAAGCCACCAGTGCCCTGGATTATGAATCTGAGGCGATCATCCAGCAAAATATGCGTCGTATCAGTCAGGGACGTACGGTTTTGATTATCGCACACCGTCTCTCCACAGTTCGGGAGGCTGATCAGATTATTGTGATGGATCATGGACGTATTGTTGAGCAGGGAGCGCATCCGGAGCTGATCAAACGACGGGGACATTATGCCAGGCTGCATGAGCTTCAGGTTGGAGTTCGCAGTGTTGATGGTCGTCATCAGCCGGTTCAGACTCAAGAGACAGGAGGTGCCCAATGAAGTGGTTCTCCAGGCTGGTCTATACACCGGTACAAAGGCTGATACAGACGATGGTGGCGCACAGTGAAAGCTCCACGGCCCTGCAGAAAAATCGCCGACAGTTCCTTCCTGCCGCACTGGAGGTGGAAGAGACGCCAGCCAGTCCGGCGGGTCGGGCTATTATCTGGGCGATTGTACTGCTATTTGCGATTGCGGTTATCTGGGCCTGTGTGGGTAAAGT
>NZ_JAGHQV010000443.1:0-605 GCF_017744175.1 Thalassotalea sp. G20_0
CTTTTCAAGCACGCTATTTTTAATGGCATTGGGGGCCAGAGACAACCTGGCACAACATACCATTACTCCCCATAGAGACATCACTATATCATCTTGCTGAAAGAGCTGAGGGTTGTCGCTGAATCGGTAGAGCAACGATTCGAACGTTGAGGTAACCACGTGCAGCTCAACGAGTTCACCCAGCTTCGCCATGGCCCACAGCAGGTTGGCGATATGCTGAGGAATAAATTGGTCTCTCAGTACTTTCACGAGGGGTAGCAGCGTGGCCATGGCCTCGTTGAGCCCTGATGCCTGCTCCTGCCCGTTGTCCAACAGTTTCGCTATGGCCCACACCAGGTTGGTAATATCCTGGGCATTGAATTGGTCTTTCTGTGCGTTCACACGGGGCAACAGCGCGGCCACAGCTTTTTTAAGCCCTGGTGTCTGTTCCCGGCCGTTGTCCACCAGTTTCGCCATGGCCCACAGCAGGTTGGCGATGCCCCGGGCATCAATATCACTGTCTTCATGTCTTTGGTTGCAGTTAAATATTATTGCATCCAGTAGCGTTGACAATAAGACAGCTTGAGTATGCTTAATACGCTCACCCATGGGGCTATGAGGGGTAA
>NZ_JAGHQV010000444.1:0-604 GCF_017744175.1 Thalassotalea sp. G20_0
GAGCACCTGCGTTACGTCGCGTTTATATTCCAAAAGGGAAAGGTCAGAAACGATCTTTGGGCATACCGACCTTCGAGGACAAGATTGCCCAGAGAGCGGTGGCGATGCTATTGGAACCTATTTATGACAATACTTCGGACACTTTCATGCAGCAATGGCTCCATAGCGACTGAGCTGTTCATAGGTATCCATGACTTTTTCATCATTGAGGGATAATCCTAACTCACTAAAAACCCTACACATCAGATGCTGATTGGATTTCAGGCGTTTCCAGCTTGCAATTGAAATCACCGTTTCAACGTCAGTATTTTTCTTTTGTCTGTCTTCTAATTTCAGTGCATTCAATGCAGTGCATGATGCATTAATATGGGTATGAATCGCCTCTTTTCGGCGAAACTGGCAGTCCGTGAGTCGCATATATTGTTTGGCATCACGAAAGAAAAATTCAATTTGAAACCGTGCCTTGTAATACTTGATAAGTAAGCGCCAATTTAACCAGCGTAATAGCCAACCCTACCAGATCAGCTTATTCTTGAGATGCCTTCACTGCCCAGGGTAGAAGCTGCTCCAGTTTCTCAACCGTGTCCGCATAAGGCAGCTCTTT
>NZ_JAGHQV010000445.1:0-604 GCF_017744175.1 Thalassotalea sp. G20_0
CCTTCCTGACGCTGCCCTGCTTGAAAGAGGGCTGGCAGGAGGGCAAAGACGAGGACGTTAAGGGCAAACCGCTCGACCGGGCACTGGTCACCAATATTTCCTCCATGTGTAATGGCAAAGGCTTACCAAAAGATAAGGACGTGAAGGCCTTCCTGACCCTGCCCTGCTTGAAAGAGGGCTGGCAGGAGGGCAAAGGCGACGACGTTAAGGGCAACCCGCTCGACCGGGCTCTGGTCACCAATATTTCCTCCATGTGTAATAGCAAAGGCTTACCGAAAGATCAGGACGTGAAGGCCTTCCTGACCCTCCCCTGCTTGAAAGAGGGCTGGCAGGAGGGCAAAGACGAGGACGTTAAGGGCAAACCCCTCGACCGGGCACTGGTCACCAATATTTCCTCCATGTGTAATGGCAAAGGCTTAGCGAAAGATCAGGACGTGAAGGCCTTCCTGACCCTGCCCTGCTTGAAAGAGGGCTGGAAGGAGGGCAAAGACGAGGACGTTAAGGGCAAACCGCTCGACCGGGCACTGGTCACCAATATTTCCTCCATGTGTAATGGCAAAGGCTTACCGGAAAAGACGAAAGTGCAAGCCTTTATTCAATGGCT
>NZ_JAGHQV010000446.1:0-602 GCF_017744175.1 Thalassotalea sp. G20_0
TAAAGTATTTTTCCCTATAAAGCAGCAGCCTGTTCCTTTTCCTTTCCTGACTGCAGACTTGCTGCCTTGCGCAACTGAATCGCTTTATCGATCAAGGCAACAATACCCTTGTTGCCACGTTGGCCTGCTACCTGGCGGGGGGTATTCGATCTCCGGCATGTTCCCGGGACGCAGCCAACCTTTGCCTGTTCCGGGTCAGCACCGTGCTCCAGCAGCATCAACACAATAGGCTTGTATGGGGCCGAAGCTGCAGCGTAGAGCGGGGTTTCCCCGTCTTTGTTGGCGGTATTCACCAGGGCATTGCCAAGCTCGGCTCTTTCTGAATCCGGCACTTTACGGATGACCGCCATTATGTCCTGGGCAATCCTGACAAACCCACCATGTGCAGCAATCAATAGCGGAGTAGCACCATAGACGTCAGTGGCATTCACCACCTGCCTGACAACCTTGCTCCGCTCTGATTCCGGTACCGCTGAAACAGACTCCAGCAGTAATTTTATGATCCTGCTATTGCCCATGCGGGCAGCCAGATGGAGCGGCTGCCTCTCGCCCTTGCCCTTGCCCTGCTTTTCAGGGGCCAGCACCTCAATCATGGTATCGGC
>NZ_JAGHQV010000447.1:0-601 GCF_017744175.1 Thalassotalea sp. G20_0
ATCAAAAATAAAAAACGCATTATCGTCACTACGCCGTTGGATTCTGAACAATATCCACGGTCAGAAATTGTCAGCCTTTATCTGGCCCGGTGGCATGTTGAGCTGGATTTAAGAGCCATCAAAAGCCTGATGAAGGTGGGCGTACTACGTTGTAAAACCCCGGAGATGGTCACTACATCTATAGAGTCCAGTGCCACAAAATTCAGCTTGTTCAACGAATGGTTATCACTTGTCATCATATGGATATCAATATCGGTTTTGTTGTTGTAGATCATGTCGTACAGGGAGTGGCCTTCATACTCATTCAGGCCGATATTCTTGGCGTTAACGGCGACATGATTGGCGAGTAAGTTGTAAAGCGATATACCTCGCCCTTTGCCCAGGTACTTTTTGGAATAGCGTGACTGAATAGTGCTATCGGTGGTTGCGAATTTTGCCCGTGTGCATCTGCCAGTACCTTTTCGTTCATGAGATTCCACTGTTTGAAAATCGGCCGTGAATGAATATGGTTGCTGACAATATCATTAGCCGCACACAGAGTATCAATACGAATAAAGTCTTCCCGAATTGACCGTAACTGGCTCAGCTCGATATCTGACAT
>NZ_JAGHQV010000448.1:0-600 GCF_017744175.1 Thalassotalea sp. G20_0
CAAATTGACGCCTGGCTTGACTTTGCAGCATTCAGACAGCGTGCCCGCCCCCAATCAAACCTGATTAGTGCTTATCTCAAAGATAGGGCGAAAGCTGGTAAAGATATCAAGGGGCTTTATGAATGCTGGAATAAGCATTTGGAGTCTCCTTATGAGGGCGAGATCCCTGATTTACTTAAAGGCTTTTTCTCTGACCTTCCAGACAATAAAGAGCATAAACAGTTACTGCAACAGTGGACACAGTATATAGCGCCCGATGCCAAAACACCGGCGGACTGGACTTACCAGGCCAAACCCATAGGAGGTTATCTAGTACCGATAATGACGGGTTACAAAGCAATTTCTCCGGTCTATGAAAACCATGAAATCCTGAACACCCGTGATGCAGAAACCCCGGTCTGTTTTGTCGAGTCAGTCCACTCAGTGGGGGAATGGCAAAGCGTTCACCGTTTCCGTGAAGCTGGGGATATTATTGCCAGCCTTTGGCATTACCAGTTTGAAGATGGCTGGTACTTATGCAGACAAACAACACAAAAAACTATTGCCAGCACAGGGAATCTGGACGACCAGATTCTGGCGATGTACGACAACCCTGAAGAT
>NZ_JAGHQV010000449.1:0-598 GCF_017744175.1 Thalassotalea sp. G20_0
GGTTCTGCCACCGTGTATCAGCAGGGTTCGCAGGTAGGTATCGCCCCGTTTACTGATCCCCGGCAAGGTGGGTACGCCACCGGTAGACTGCTGTTTGGGTACCAGTCCAAGCCAGGCTGCCATTTCCAGGCCATTTTTAAATGCTGATATTGGCTGCGTATTCTATGCAAACTCTGGATAGTGATTAAAAAGTTTTTCACTAATGTCCATTGGTCTTACAATCGTTCTAATATATACCGCCATTCATTTGTAAAAATAACACGACGCCTTCAGCACGTACCCTTAAATAAAAAAATGAACCGGGAACTTTTACGACACTGCATTTTCGAATAAGAGAGTGCCCGGTAATTTTTTGTGCTCTCTAATTTGCTGTTATGCGTTACAACATTAAGAGCCCTGTTTATGATTCAGCAACCCGCTCAGCACCCCATTCAGCAACCAATTTGCGACAGCGCTTCTCAATGTTCAGGAAATGGCAACGAACATTCCTGGCTCGGCCATGGCGTTGCTGTTGCTAAAGCATTTGCGAAATCATTGATTCCAACGGAAGATCCTCACCTCGGTTTCAATTCCCGCAAAGCAGTGGAAGATCTTGTGC
>NZ_JAGHQV010000044.1:0-45562 GCF_017744175.1 Thalassotalea sp. G20_0
AGCATTCCGCGGTAGAGTCCGACATTAATGCACTTGAGCAGCACGGGCTGGACCGATGCCCGGACTCAGGGATTGACGGTTATCGTCGGTATGTTGGCCTGGCGGTTTTAGGAACCAATCTTCACCGTTTGGGCTCTATACTGCAAAAGCAATCCAGTCAGGCTGTCAAAAAAGCAGCCTGAACGGAGAAGCGTACCAGAAAACAAACGATCATCGTTGGGTGAAGATTACGGATACCCGAAAAACGGGGAAATGATTAAGTTTTGATCAAAAAAGGAGGCGACTGGCATGAGCGGCCTGTTTTGTTTTCAAAAAAATTTTGTCAGTGCCTGTTGAGTCGGATTATTCATGGGTTTTCTGACAGGCACTAAATAAAATAGATTAGCCAGAATATTTCATAAACAGCAGATTTCCAAAGTAAACGACAGCTCTTCACCGTTGAAATCTGCCCGAATGGTTTTTTCATTTGAAGGGTAAAACTAAGCTATGCTTGTGCAGGCTTGGGCATGGCAAGTTCTGGCCTGCTTCTTCCGAAGCGGCTATTTTAGTCGATCCAATTATTTCAGGTGATTGGGTGGTACTTGTCTTCTTTCATGAAATGTTCAGACTAAAAAGGTTTATCACATGAATCCTGTAAATTCTGCTTCTTCCCGTCCTACTGATATCCCCCGGGAATCACATGTTCTTCCTGCTGTGCAGCAGTCATCAACTAATGACTCTCAGGGCGCTTCTGGTTTTTTTGGCCAGCATCAAGTCAGAATTTCAGAACTCAGCAAACCATTGGTACTAAAGTGTTTATGGGATAACGCGAAAGGAGGAGGAGCTGCATATTGCAATATAAAAAATCCTGCAATACTGATGTCGATGAGATTACTCCCGGAGATGGACATCAAAGTTGCTGAACAACACATACAAAATGCCCAAAGCAAAAATCTACCATTGTCGTTTGATTATCTTGATACCAAACCGCTGAAAATAAATATCACTGGAAATGATCTGGATACTCAATCTTACGATTATTATCATGGTGATGGTTCCGCAAAAAGGGCAATTGAAAAGGCGATAGCACTTGATTGCAAGGAAAAGCATCCTGAAGAATTCTATGAAGATGCAATTTTCGGCTATTCCGGAATTAGAGGAAACATCAATACCAAAAAGTCTGGAGACCTGAAACAAATCTACGTTCCCATACACTTTATACCTGACTCTGGACTATATGATTTATCACTGGATGGCTATCCTTTCCATATCGAAGGCACCAAAGATAAAATTATTGAATTCTTGGATAAATATAATAGATTCCATTTTACGGCAAAAAGTATTGAAAAAAAAGAGCAATCAAAAGCCAGAGTCAGTATGAATATAAAGTTATGTCTGGATGATTGTGATCTGCCTAAAAACGCAGGAAAAATGCAGGAAAATCTTGGTAGCGAAGCAGCAAAACAACCTGAAGAAATAAAATCCAGAAAATTCGACAGCACCATCAATAAAATTCGCAACGAATTAAAAAGGCTCAACGAAAACGAAACTGATATTGGCACAGCATTGTCAAAAAATAATTTTGAGGTTTGCAGTGGCCCCATCAATTTACTGCATAACATCAAGAAAGATCAGAAAATTCAAATTGAATTTGACCGGTTTGAGTCATCAAACAGCCCCGCCCGTTTACAGATCAACTCAACCGGTAGCCAGGTAAAGTTCAAAGATTTATCTGAAGCATTGAAGGTGCTTTTTAAATAAAATAGATTAGCCAGAATATTTCATAAACACCAGAGTTCCAAAGTAAACGACAGCTCTTCACCGTTGAAATCTGCCCGAATGGTTTGTTTCATTTGAAGGGTAAAACTAAGCTTCGTGAAGTTTTCAGGCTCAAATTTGAGCACCACCTCAGTGAGCGAAAGATAGCCCAAAGCTGCAATATCTCCTGCTCAACCGTTAAAGTGCTCAACACAGCTGCTGCTAAAGGCCACAAAAAAGCCATCCAGACATTTCTGTGACGTAAAAGTCCCGGGTCGTGTTTTTTTCTTTAAGGGTAGAAAATGTCACATTGTCGTTGATACCTTAGCCGGGTTCTTTCATTTTGCAACACCGGGAAATTAGCCTCATCAACCGTCCAAAAAGCGAAGCATTCCTCACTGCCTCCACCGCCTCATCCGCTGGCGGTTCCGAATCTAGCCGCTTCGATCAGTTCAATAATCACATTATCGGGAATCACTACGCCATTGTCGCTTTATATGGATCCGGTGCCTGCAGGGCTTTTTCTCGTTCGATAGGGTCTTGTGCCTGCCCGGGAGGAAGTTTGGCCGTTGGTAAGCATGCCGAATTTTTTCCAGAAAGATCGGCCAGAAAACCGGTGTCATATAGGGTCCGCCCAGCTTTCATTTCACTCTATTTTTGATCCGTAAAGGGAAAGCGCCCCCAAGACTTCCGGCGGGGACTGCTGGTGGTTGGCAGGAGAATGATTAAGCTGTTGTTGCAGGAACCGAACCACATCCTGATGGCCATTTTGTCTGGCGATGGAAAGTACGTCCGCATTGTGGAACGGGTTTGAGTAGTTAATGTTGGCACCCTGTTGATACAGGTAGATGACGGTATCCAGACGACCAGACTGTGATGCAGTCCAGAGTGCGCTGCCAAGGCTCTGGCATTCCACATTGACGTCAGCCCCCAGCTCAACAAGATACTTCACCACATCAATATCGCCCCGTTGGGCCGCTAACCAGAGAGGGTAGGAGATGTCAGGTCTGTGGGCAGCACTGAAATGGGTCTCGAATGCGCCGAGCAGGTACTTTATTGCGTCCAGTTGGCCTTGAAGGGACGCTTGAATGAGTGCCATGGAAAAGTATGACGGCTTGATGCGCTGCAGTATTGCCTTCTCTTCAAACAGGTATTCCAATACGGGACAATGACCTCCGCTTGCGGCGGCATTGAGCAAACGGTCTGCTTCAAAGGTTGCGGATTTATGCACCAGACACTTGACCAGCCCAAGGTGTCCCTTCGCTGCGGCCTCAATGATAGGCGTAGTGCGCCCACTACTGTTGGCATTAACATCTGCACCTTTTTCCAGCAGGTATTTCACGATCTCACCGAAACCCCTCCCCGTTGCTATGTAGATAGGGGCCTCATAGCCTGAAGCAGCGGCATTGACATTGACGCCTCTGTCAAGCAGGTATGCCACGGTATCCATACTGCCAGCGCTAACCGCCCAATAGAGTGGCGAACCCCACCCGGTATCGTGAAGTCTTGCGCCCTTGCTGTCCAGGAATTTGGCCAGTTCAAAGTGCCCCCGGGCGCAGGCCTGGCATATTGGGGTTTGTTGGCCTCGGCAGTTGGCGTGAATGTCTGCGCCCCTGTTCAGTAGCCACGCCACCGCTTCGATGGAGCCGCTGCGGGCTGCAGAAGAGATCGGGGAATAATAACCCTTCTCATCAATGTTGATGGTTGCCCTGCTGGCAATGTAATCCATCATCACCACCTTGCCACCCTCAGCAGCGTGGCGGAATAGGGCGGTGCCGAGGCCGGGAGCATCAATTCTCAGCGTCTGACGCTCAAGCAAGTACTCCACCAGTTGGCAATTGCCAGAACAGGCAGCAGCCTCGATGGGGTGTTTCCGGGGGGGGCGTCTACTACCGGTGATGGCGTCGATGTCCGGGCCGCCGGCGTTGATGTCCGCCCCCTGGTCAAGCAGATATTTGACCGTTTGCAGGTTGCCGCTGCGACAGGCAGCCCAGATCAGGGTTTTGCCGCCGGTTTCGCCATGGCTATTGTTTGCGCCTCGCTCAAGCAGTAACTTGACCAGCTCAAAATGGCCGCAGATTGCCGCGGCATAAACCGGGGTAAGCTGCCCGGTACTCTGGTTATCAATGTCCTCGCCCCGATTGAGCAGATACTCTACGATTCTGGAAAACCCCATTTTGGCGGCATGGTGAATCGGGGCACCCCTGCCCGGGCAACCGATTTGCAAACGGGCACCGTTCTTTTCCAGAAACGCCACCAGATCCTGATGGCCACCTTTAATGGCCAAGTACAGTGGCGAATTGACGCCTGTGGTGCTGCCAGCCTGTATGTCGGCATGATGTTCCAACAGAACCTTGACTATCTCCCGATGCGCGCCAGCGGCCGCTACTGACAGAGGTGCATGGAGAGGGTTACTGGCCTCAAGGTGTGCCCCCGAAGACAGCAGAAGCTTTACCACTTCAAGATTGCCAGCCAATGCAGCCAGCCAGAGTGGGGTGTACCGCGATCCTTTCTCAACAGCCATGGGCAGGTGGGCGGCAATAGAGGGTTCTACCCCGCTAATGTTGACAGGTTGTTGATCCAATGTCGCAATCTGGCTGGAGAGGTTGCAATTAACATCAGCACCTTGTTGAAGCAATGCTGAAAGGGCGTGAATTTCTCCATTCAGGATTCCAGAGACCAATTGCCATTGCCAGTTTTCCAGCAGGGGCTGTGGGTTATGATGCCCTGGTGGTGCAATGGTTCTTTCTATCAGGGCAGTGGCGGGGACAGGGCTGTTGTGGTCAGGGGGAGTCTCTTTTGGCAAGGCAGGAAGAACAGGCGCTGACGACTTATCGGTGGCATCATGGCCAGAAGGCTTTTGGTCGGTGATTACACCGGAGAATGCGCCCTGGCTATCAGGACTGGAAACTGCACCATACATTTTTTGATCCCAACTCAGTTATTGAAAACTGTATTGACATTTATCCCTCCTTTTTATCCCCCCGGATGATTTTTTTATATCTTGAATTCAGGCTGCGAAATTCGGGCTATCGATTGGTTTATCAAGTCTTGGACGACGTTGTTGTAGTATTTGTGGTCAGTGTTGGTAAACGAGAACGAAGCGAAGTCTATAATGCCGCTCAAAAACAACTACAGTAAAGCAGCATAAGAATTATTCTCCGGAATTTAAGCGTAAAGCCATTGCTATTGTGGTTGAGCAGGCCAAGTGCAGGACAAAAGACATTGATCAAAGCACCTGTTTTATCCGGGCAAATTTCGCTAACGTGGCGATCAGTGCATTGTTAAAATCATGCCCCACATGCATACGTTGCAGGGCAAAATGGTGGGCGACAACGGATGAGCCATCCAGGCAATCATCAATATATTCAACCAATGCATCAACTGAGGGGTTAGTTGCCGCCAGTAGTGCCATCCTTTCCAGGGTGCCGAGGCGCTTTCGCACCCCTTTGTTCAGCAGGCTCCGGACGGTGACGGCAGAAACGTCCTGATGCTGTTGGTCATTGATAAATCGTAAATCGGCCAGGGCTGTTTTATGGTCATCCAGATAGTCCATCGCCTCCTGATAATGCCCGTGGCAAATCAGTGAATAGGCCTCTTGCAAAAGCTGTTGTTCCGTTTCGTTCATCCTGAGTTTATAGGAAAGAGCCTCAATTTTCAGCGCCTCAAGGGGATACCCCATATCCTGTGGAATCGGGGTTTCACCATCAGGCAGAGTAGACAAATAGGGGTGGCCCGTTTGCAAAAGAAAGGATGTGGTATTGGCTCCCTCGGTCAATACAGGCAGATCGGAAGCCGTGATCAGATGATGAAACACCGGTTTTGGCAGGTCTGGCAGCAAACAGATGGCAACGGCTTTATGTTTGCTGAACTGTCCCAGCTGTGCCTCAACCTCTTCCGACTCAGAATCAATAATCACCAGTGTTTTGGCCATGCCCAGGTTATCAAGCAGTTTGTTGGGTGTCTGGGATTTACCCATCAAAATCAGCGTGGCTTTGCCCTGTTTCTCTTGGGTGACTTTTTGCAAGGCATCAATCCATCGACCTAGCAGCTGTTCTCTTCTGGGTATAACGTCCTGATGCTGCAACCCATAGATGACACTCAAATGGATATGCCCTTGTCGGCACAAAGTACAGATTCTGCCCAAGGTTTTCGCCTGTAAGGGACTGTTTATGGGTGAGGCATTCAAGGCTTCTCTGATCCACTGTCGTTCATCCCGGTCGGAGCTAAAAGTTCTGATGGCACCAGGCTCCGGAAGCAGGCTGTTGGGTGGCAGGTGCAGGGGGATTTTTCGCAGGTTCAAACCATCAAAATCGGTGTACAACACCCGACCATCCGGTGATGTAATGTCAAATCGGTAGGGTTTTACCACCATGTAATGATCGTAATGGACTGTGTGTTGCTGGTGTTTTTCGGGCAGGTCCAGAAATGAAAACACCACAGCAGGTTCTGGTACTCCATCATCGCACTGCACGATAGATAGTGTACTTTGCCCCATACGGAAACATTGCGGTAGGCGTTTGTCAGGATCAAAGCCGGGCAATAACAGCGCCAGCTTATTGAGTTCCACCCGCTTTAATCGTTCTGTTTTCAGCCCTTCAGCAGATTCCGGGTCGGCATCATTGTCTGATTGACCTGTTGCTTCGGACTGCCGGGTAGCGGTGGGTTGATGCCATGGGGGCGATAATCGCAGTTGAATTTTTGGAGCGCCCAATGCAACCAGCTGGTTAACCAGTTGTACACTGACATTTTCATCACCCAGAGCGATAAAACTCTGCTCTTGCTCCCTCTTCATGCAGAAAAAGGTGCCATACACCCCCACCTCTCCAAGCCACTGAAGCACCTGTTTTGCCCTCTGGCGTAATGCCCGGCTACCGGATGAAACCGTCGACGATAAATCCATGGCCTGAATGAATGCACTGCCCGAAGGATTGTCTTTTCGGGAAAATAGGAATTGTCCCTGAGTAACTTCCTCTTTTTGCCACGGAGACACGGAGTCACAGAGGCAAAGATTTTTTCTTTTCTCCGTGTCTCCGTAACTCTGTGGCAAGGTTTTTTCTTTGCTGGCCAACATCGGAAATGTGGAAGTTACTTCAGGACAGTTCCATAGAGGGGCAAACAGCTCCCCGGGAGGTGAGAACCGGAATGTCCCGGAACCCGTTTTTGAAATGGCTGTTTCTTTATTCGGCCCATAAGCAATAACAGGCCTGAAGGCTGGCAAAACCGATGTTCTTAACTGTTGGATTCTTTTTTCACATTGGGCATCGGTGCTGTGTAAATTGAGAAAGAACAGTAGGTGATTCAGTCTCTCACGGACACAGGGCTTCTCTATGGCAACTTTGAGAAATGCCAGCTGTGCCCGCTCTGAAGCCTGGGAAAATTCCAGGCAATGCACCGGCGTTTTAAGACTGTTATCCATGGTTACCAACGTTTCAGGTACACAGTTCATCATCTTGATGCTGCTGCTGATGTACCCCCGTAAAACAGCGATATGAAGCGGTAACAATCCTTCTTTATTTTGTTCGAGCAAAGACTGCGCACCGGCACCGGAGGCAATGATCACATCAAGACTTCCGGATGTTTTAGCGCGTGCTGCATGGTGTAATGCCGTGTCGCCATTATGATCTTTTGTACACAATGCATGTTTACCTTGCTCAGTGTTGAGCGCTTTACGGAGCAACAGCGTATAATCCGACGCTCCCATCCGATGAACCAATGTCTTGCCTTCTTCGTCTGCCAACAAAAGACAGGCCGGATACTGCTCAATAAGTGACGGATACCGGGCAACCAGACGCAGTAACTGTTCCGGATTTTTTTCCTCAATGGCCCGCTCAAAAGCAGCCGTAATGGGATGCTCAACACAGGGTGATTTCCGGACAGTTCGCTCAAGATTGGCGGTTGTGATGAGAGGGCGCTCTGTTACTGTGCAATGGCTGGTACCAACACTAATACGAGGATTTACTGCTACCACGGTATCGGGATTAGCGACATGAGACGGAACAGGAGAATCCGGTTTCCCATGATTCGCAGAGGCAGATGATCTATCTGAATAAACTGGCTGGCATGGTGGAATCATATATCGATTATCCAGAGCATTGTGAGTATTTTATTACTGTCGTTCCTGGTTTGCTTCGTCAGAGAGCAGACCATCCTGAAAGTTCTTGTTCCGATAAAATTTTTCAACTCCAAATGGTTCGAGAAGCTCTTTAAGTTTTTTAAAAACTTCATCCTAATGTGTTTATTACAATGTTAATAGTCGGTTTCTCGATAGCAGCACCGTGATTAGCCCTCAATACACTGTTTAACCACTACCCTTAGAGGCTTTTACAAGCCCCGTCCTTCAGGGCGGGGTTCCCTGACGTTTGATATCGACTGCCGTTGCGTTAGACGCTCTTCATTTTTCCACCATCGACTACCGTATTGGTTCCGGTGATGTAACTGGCAGCGTCGGAAAGCAGGAATGCGGCAGCATTGGCAAACTCTTCAGGCTTGCCGTAGCGCCCCATGGGAATAGCTGACTCAGCAGCTTTTCGAACTTTGCCCGGGCTGGTATCAGACCGTTGCGCCAGAAACATATTCAGGGCTTTGATTCGATCCGTATTGATTGAGCCCGGAATCAGGTTGTTGATGCGGATATTGTATTGCGCCAGGTCGGTTGCCAGCGTTTTTACCAGACTGTTGACGCCTGAACGCATGACATTGCTCATCACCAGAATATCGATGGGTTCCTTTACGGCGGAGGAGGTCAGGGTAAGAATGCTGCCGCCGTTTACTTTAAGCGCAGGCAGCGTTGCCCTGATCAGTCGTATGGCGCTCATCAGCGTCAATTCAAAAGCAGCCTGCCAGGCTTGATCATCAAACTCTTCAAAGAAACCCGGTGCGGGACCTCCGGCATTGATGACCAGTCCATCAATGTGGCCAAAGTCATTCTGGGTATCGGCCACCCACTGGGTGATTGAATCCGCATCACGGGCATCAAATACATAGCCCCGGATTTCTGCTGCCGTTTCTTCGCTGATCATTGCGGCTGCTGTGGCGATACTTTCCCGGCTGCGACTGGCAATGGAGACTTTTGCGCCTTCTTCAGCCAGCTTCTTTGCAATGGCATAGCCGAGCCCTGAACTGGCACCCGCCACCATGAAAACTTTGTTTTGAATACCAAGATCCATACGATGAAACTCCTGTAGTTATTTTCGACGCACTTATGGCTTGTGAGGCCGGGCAAGGTACTCTGTAGACTGCATCTCCTGCAAACGACTGCGCGTTCTCTTGAACTCAAACGACAGAGTACCGCTGGCATAGAGTGCTTCAAGATGTACTTCACTGGATAAAATAAGTTTTATGCCACGGTCATAGAACTCGTCAATCAGATTGATAAAGCGGCGGGCCTGATCATTCCGGTTGGCATCAAACTGAGGGACATCCTGAAGAATGACTGAATGGTACAGGCAAGCAAGCTCGATATAGTCATTCTGGCTGCGGGGGCCATCGCACAGATCAGTAAAGGTAAACCAGGCCACATCTCTGCCTGACTTTACGGTGTTAATAGGGCGTCCTGATATTTCGATGCTCTGGCCCGTCTCAATATGTTCCGGGTCAGCCGCCAGCTCTGAAAATATCCGTTCCAGCTTTTCATGGTTGGCCTTATTGAGGGGCCAGTAGTAGGTTTCAGCTTTTTCCAGAAGCCGCAGGCGATAGTCAATATTGCCATCAACATTCACCACCAGGGTGTGCTTTTTTATCAGGTCGATGGCCGGAAGGAAGCGGGCCCTTTGCAGCCCATCCTTGTAGAGAAGGTCGGGATCCACATTCGATGTGGCGACCAGGGTGACGCCCCGCTGAAACAGCTGATCCATCAAACCGGCGAGGATCATGGCGTCCGTGATGTCGGAAACAAAGAACTCATCAAAACAGATGACTCTTGCTTCTTTGGACAGACGTTCAGCGACGCTTGATAGCGGGTTTTTCTGCCCCTCCAGTGTCTTAAGTTCGGCATGTACCCGGCGCATAAAGTGGTGGAAGTGCATGCGCAGCTTATCCTGAAAGGGCAGGCAGTAATAAAAGGTGTCCATCAGCCAGGTTTTACCCCGGCCAACGCCCCCCCAGAAATAGAGGCCACGTAATGGCTCCCGGGGCTTGCCGAGGGCACCTTTGATCTTCTTGAGGAGTGATCCCCCGGGTGGTTGGATCAGCTGTTCATAGAGGTTTTGCAAGTGTTTTACCGCCTCAGCCTGGGCGGGGTCCCTGCTAAAACCTTTTTGGGTGATATCCCTTTGATAACAAGCTTGCGGGGTCATAATCAAATACTGGATAAAGGAGCGCTGCTTATTGTTTTCATATTTGCCAAGGGGCCAGAAGCTGTCAATGTAACTGGACTACGGTCAGGTGGCAAGGCTTGCTGAACTGAACCTTTTCAGGCCGGGTTCGGTCATTATAGGCTTTGATGTTCTTTTATCACTCTTTGATGAAAGCAGCTATACAAAGTCTGTGGATTCTGCTCGATTCTGGCTTTTGCCGATATGGACTAGGCCAACTTCAATGGAATCTATACAATCTGTTTATAGGCAGGCGCTAAAGCACATGGCGTTGTGATTTAATGACAAGGGCGCGGGCCCCACTGAGTGAGGCGATACTGTGGAAAACATGAACGTACTTTGGTTTATCGGTAGTCTGGCGTTTCTGGCGGGGATTCTGTGTGGTGCGCTCGTTTACCATTTACTGTCCGGTGCAAAATCCCGTAACGGCAGGCTGGAGAGCCAGCTGGATGAACTTCAGCAGGAATTCAAAGAGTACCAGGAGCGTGTGGGAGATCACTTCACCACATCCGCTCACCTGATCAATAAACTGACTGATACCTACCGGGATGTCCATGAACATCTGGCCAATGGTGCAGAAGCGCTCTGTAAGGATGAAGAAGTCCGCAACCGGCTTGGCGACTCCCTGTTAAGCAGTAACGCACTGCTGTCCGGGAAGATTCATAAGCGTCGTAATGAGCGCACGCCACCCCTGGAGCAGCCCAAGGACTATGCGCCTAAATCCAGCCCTGATGAACAGGGAGCGCTGGCTGAAGAGTACGGTTACGGTGAGTCTGCGAAAGAAGGAACCACCACCGATAAATAAACGGTGACTTACAAGGCTTCCTGTCGAGGAAGCCTGTAGTAGCTCTATTTAAGCTTCCAGCGCATCCAGATACTTCTCGGCATCCAATGCTGCCATGCAGCCAGTACCTGCAGAGGTAATCGCCTGACGATAGACATGATCCATAACATCCCCGGCGGCAAATACCCCCTCTTTTGACGTCAGTGTGGCATTGCCTGCAAGACCGCTATTCACACGGATATAGCCATCTTTCATGTCCAGTTGGCCGGCAAAAATACCGGTATTCGGGGTATGGCCGATGGCGATAAAGCAGCCCATTGCGGATATTTCTTCAGATTCACCACTTAGCACGTTTTTAACCCGGACGCCGGTGACCCCCATATCGTCGCCCAGAACTTCATCCAGAACAGAGTCAAGAACCAGTTTGATATTTCCGTTCTGCACGCGATCCATCAATTTGTCCTGAAGGATTTTTTCTGAGCGAAATTGCTGGCGACGATGAATCACAGTAACGGTTCTGGCAATGTTAGAGAGATAGAGCGCTTCTTCCACCGCCGTGTTGCCGCCACCGACCACGACCACATCTTTATTTTTGTAAAAGAATCCATCACAGGTTGCGCAGGCAGACACCCCTTTACCCTTGAAGGCTTCTTCACTGTCCAGGCCCAGATAACGTGCGCTGGCTCCGGTGGCGATAATCAGGGCGTCGCAGGTATACGTGTGGCTGCCTTTCAGGGTGTAGGGCTTTTGGCTGAAATCCACTTCTTCGATATGGTCAAAAATAATTTCAGTACCAAAGCGTTTGGCGTGGGCTTCCATCTCCATCATCAGGCCTGGGCCCTGAAGCCCTTCCTGTCCACCGGGCCAGTTATCGACATCCGTTGTGGTGGTCAGCTGGCCTCCCTGTTGCATGCCGGTAATCATCACCGGATTGAGATTGGCTCTTGCGGCATAGACTGCGGCGGTATAACCCGCAGGCCCGGAACCAAGAATTAACAGGCGGGAGTGTCTGATTATGCTCATTATGTACTCCATTAAGGAAGGGGTAATGATTAAATGGCCTTATAATAGCTATAGCCTTTGAGCCATGGCAATTGGCAAAACTTATTGGTTTTATTGTCTGTCCCTATTAAGAGAAGAAAACAAGAGAAATAGCTGTTGCTGGTGTAATATTCCGTTTTTTGGCAAGCATTAACAATAAAGTGATGATACATAACACCCCTGCATCAGGCCCCGGTTACTTTATCCGGGGGCTGAAAATGATTTTACTGCCACAATTGCGATGGTTTGTTTTGATTCCGCTGGTCATTAATATTCTGGTGTTTGCCGGGATTATTTATTGGGCATCGGGACATTTCTCTGTGTGGATGGAGCAACTCACCGGCTGGATGCCAGAGTGGCTGGCGTTCCTGGAGTATCTGCTATGGCCACTGTTCTTTCTGGCCCTGGCGGCCGTGATGTTTTTTACCTTTACCATTATCGGGAATTTTATTGCGGCCCCGTTTAATGCATTGTTGGCGGAAAAAGTGCAGCAAATGGAAGGTGCCGAGCTGCCTGATCTTAAATTGTCTGACTGGCTGACAATTGTACCGAGAAGTATTGGCAGGGAGTTGCGTAAACTTTTGTATTTTCTGCCCCGGGCAATTGTGCTGCTGATACTGTCCTTTGTTCCGGTGCTGGGATTTGTGTTGTGGTTTTTATTTAATGGCTGGATGATGGCTATCCAGTACTGTGACTATGCAGCGGATAACCGGGGTGTCTCGTTTTCCGACATGTTATCACGATTGAAACCGAAGCTATCAACGTCGTGGCCTTTTGGTGCGGTTGTTAACCTGGCCATGTTGATACCGCTGATCAATTTGCTGATTATTCCTGCTGCAGTCGTTGGTGCAACGCTGTTGTGGGAACGGGAAATAGAGCAGCCTGTGGCCGCAGGGTGATGGGATCTTTCATATAGGCAAGGAGTGGGTTTAATGAGTTGTCTTTTCTGTAAAATTGCTGAGGGCGATATTCCCGCAGATAAAGTATTTGAAGATGATGAGGTGGTGGCCTTCAGGGATATTAACCCGGCGGCTCCAACCCATATTCTGGTCATTCCGAAAAAGCATATTGCGACCATGAATGACGCCGTAGCAGAAGACCAGCCACTGCTTGGCAAGATGATGTTGGTGGCAAAAGACATCGCAGCCAGCGAAGGGGTAAGTGAGGATGGTTTTCGCCTGGCCGTGAATACCAACAGCCATGGTGGGCAGTCGGTCTACCATATACACCTGCATTTGCTGGCGGGACGTCAAATGCAGTGGCCGCCGGGCTGATTGTGAGTCTTTGCGAAAGGCCTTAAAAAGAAGGGAACCACAAAGGCACAAAGACACAAAGTTTTTTCTGGGCTTGCCTGATTTTCAGGCTCAGCTAACAAAAAAGGCTTCCTTTGTGCCTTCGTGTCTTTGTGGTTTAAATCATCTATTCGGTTTCAATAATCTCGTAACTGTGGGTGATTTCAACACCACCTTTGCCCAGCATATGGGCAACCGAGCAGTATTTTTCGGCGGATAAGTTTACGGCACGTTCCACCTGGGATGCTTTGATCTTGCTGCCTTTCACCACAAAAGACAGGTGTATTCTGGTAAATACGGCGGGAATGGCATCAGCACGTTCGGATTCAATGTCCACATGGCAGCTGGTCACTTTCTGACGCGCTTTTTCCAGGATATTGACCACGTCCACCGAAGAACACCCACCTAAACCCATCAGCACCATCTCCATGGGGCTCGGTGCGCTCTTCTGGTGTTTGTCGGCATCCATAACGATGGAGTTGCCACTGTCGGTCAGTCCCAGAAAACGCTGGTTATCAACCCACTTGACTTGAGCCTTCATTTGAAATTCCTGTTTTCGTTTGACTGTTTCTATTTGGGGGCAATTCTAAAGCCTTTGTGTCAAAACAGCCATTCAATCAGAATTCTGTATTCTTCGTAACAGCATCCATTCATCGAATAGTGCCAAGACAGTCAAGAAAAGTTTGCGGTATGATGTGATCAAAACAAGGCAGTTGTGGTGAGAAGATGTTGGCAAAGAATTTACCTGTCAGACCAGCCTCCGGAGTAAAACACTTTTTGTCTGTTTTTTTGGACATGTGCTCCCGGAAAAACTATCCGGCCAGAAGTACCATACTCTGTGCTGGTGATACTTCAGAGACACTATATTACATCATCAAGGGTGCTGTATCCGTGGTTATTGAAGACGATGGTGGTCGTGAGATGATCGTCGCCTATCTGAATCAGGGTGACTTTTTTGGAGAAATGGGTCTTTTCGACGAGGGCCAGCAGGAACGCAGTGCCTGGGTTAAGGCCAGGACCGCCTGTGAGGTAGCGGAAATCAGTTACCGGCAGTTCAGGGATCTGGTGCAGAAAGAACCAGAGATTCTGATGATGCTGTCTGGTCAGATGGCTGCCCGGTTGAAGGATACCACCCGGAAGATGGGGGATCTGGCATTTCTCGATGTGACCGGCCGGGTGGCCAGAACGTTGCTGGATTTATGCCGTCAACCCGATGCCATGACGCACCCTGATGGGATGCAGATCAAAATAACCCGTCAGGAAATTGGTCGTATTGTCGGTTGCTCCCGTGAAATGGTTGGACGGGTTCTGAAAAGCCTTGAAGCCCAGGGGCTTGTTTCGGTAAAGGGAAAAACCATGGTTGTGTTTGGCACCCGTTAGCAAAGCCGTAATAATCAGCCCTTGTTGAGTGTCATTGGAACCTATACTGAGGCTTATATGTTTTCTCAGGGGTTTCATATCATGGCTAATAAAAGTATCAGGTTTCTGGCTCTGCCGATCGCGCTATCTGCTTTGCTGTCCGGGTGTTCAAATAATACGGATCAGGTTGAAGGCAAGGTAGAGGAAAAGCTGGAAGTTGCGATGTTTCAGGTGACTCCGGCAGGTAATGGGCCAACAATAGGCAACGTGTTTATACATCATGCTGACGATGATGATGTTACCAAAGGGATTAGACTGCAGCCGGCACTGCATGATCTGCCACCCGGGAAGCATGGCTTTCATGTTCATGAAAATCCCTCCTGTGAGCCAGGAGAAAAAGGTGGCCAGAGCGTTGCTGCCCTGGCCGCAGGTGATCACTATGACCCAAACAGCACCGGTCACCACGAGGGGCCTGAAGGTCATGGTCATTCAGGTGATTTGCCGGTATTAATGGTTGATGAATATGGGAACGCGGTCAGCCCTGTTATAGCACCTCGACTTTCACTCTCTGAACTGAAGGGGCGTTCACTGGTGATTCATGCCGGTTCCGATAACTATTCTGACAACCCTCCCCTGGGTGGCGGTGGTGCCAGAATAGCCTGTGGGATTATTCAATAGTTGACGTGATAAAGACTGGCCGACCCTCTCAGGGCGGCCTTTAATCATAAATAACGGCTAAACAAGCTGCTGAGCGCCTCTCCCGGATCTTCCTGGCGCATAAAAGCCTCACCCACCAGAAAGCTTTTCACATTATGCCGGACCATGGATTCCACATCCTGTTTTGTGTGTATACCACTTTCCGTAACCACCAGCCGACCATCAGGAATCCGGTTCAGCAACTCAAACGTATTGTCCAGACTGACTTCAAACGTATGCAGATTGCGATTGTTGATACCGAGAATAGCGCCCGGCAATGGCAGTGCTCTTTCCAGCTCATTGGCCCCGTGCACCTCGACCAGAACGTCCATTCCAAGGGATTGTGCCAGCGCATTAAATTCACTGAGCTGTTGGTCAGACAGTGCGGAGACGATCAACAGGATACAGTCAGCACCAATCATCCGGGCTTCGTATATCTGATACGGGTCAACCATAAAGTCTTTGCGTAACACCGGCAGAGAGCAGGCATCCCGGGCGGCCTGTAAAAAGCGATCACTCCCCTGAAAGAAATCCTGGTCCGTCAACACGGACAGGCAGCTGGCTCCGGAGCGTTCGTAGCTTCTGGCGATGTCAGCAGGCTCGAAGTGTTCCCGAATAACCCCTTTACTGGGAGAGGCTTTTTTGATTTCCGCAATGATAGCGGCCTGCTGCTTTTCCACCCGTAACAGCAGGTTGCGGGCAAAGCCCCGTGTTGGGGTGTTTTGTGCGGCCAGCGTTTTTACTTCATCAAACGGCCTGGTATTCTGGCGCTCAGAAACTTCTTCATGCTTGCGTGCTATGATTTTATTCAGAATCGTCGGTAGCGACATGAATTGAATCCTCTCACTTACCAGTTGGCTGCTTCTGCAGAAAAAACGCGGGTGAAGCTGGCAAGCTCTTTCATTTTCTCCAGCGCCAGGCCACTATCGATGGCGTCCCGGGCCATCAGAATACCTTCCTCAAGGCCACCGGCAACCCCCGAAAGATAGATGGCGGCACCGGCATTCAGGGCGATCATGCTGGCGGCTTTTTCAGCGTATTTTCCCTCCTGTTTACCGAGGGCGTCTTTGATCAGCGCCAGTGATTCATCACTGTCTTTCACGTCCAGCCCGATCAGGCTTTGGGAGTTGATATTGAAATCTTCCGGTTTCAGGGTGTATTCGCGGATGTTGCCATCCTTCAGCTCAGCAACGTGAGTTGCACTGGCAATACTGATTTCATCCAGTCCATCGACAGAATGCACCACCATAACATGCTCATTGCCCAGTTCACGCAGTACTTCGGCCATGGGACGGCATAGCTCCCGGTTAAAGACACCAATCAGCAGATTTTTTACGTTAGCCGGGTTAGACATCGGCCCAAGAATATTAAACAGAGTACGAATGCCCAGCGCCCGGCGTACACCGACCACATTTTTCATGGCTGAGTGGTGGGCTGGTGCAAACATAAAGCCAACCCCCACCTCAGTAATGCAGCGGGCCACCTGATCAGGGCTGATATCCAGGTTGACGCCAGCCTGCTCCAGAAGATCGGCGCTGCCACTTGAGCTGGAAACCCCACGGTTACCATGCTTTGCCACTTTGGCACCGGCAGCCGCACAGACAAATGCCGACGCTGTTGAGACGTTGAACAAGTGGGCTCCATCCCCGCCGGTACCGACAATATCCACCAGATGCTCAGCGTTTACCTCAACCCGGGTAGCCAGCTGTCGCATGACCATGGCCGCCCCGGTGATCTCTTCAATGCTCTCGCTTTTCATCCGCATGCCAGTCAGAAAAGCCGCAATCTGGCTGTCACTGCACTGGCCTGTCATGATCTGTTGCATGACCTCGACCATTTCATCCCGGCTCAGGTCAAGATGTTGTACGACCCGGTTGATGGCTTCTTTTATCTGCATGTCTTCATTCCCTTAAATCAATGGTTATATGGACTGTTTGAGAAAATTGGCCAGAAGGTCATGCCCCTGTTCGGTCATAATGGACTCCGGATGAAACTGCACGCCCTCAACGGGCAGTTCTCTGTGGCGAACGCCCATGATCTCGTCATTGCTGCCATCGGCAAATTGCGTCCATGCGGTGACCTCAAGACAATCAGGAAGACTCTCTTTATCAATAACCAGTGAGTGGTAACGGGTTGTGGTGACCGGGTTGGCCAGACCCTGAAACACCCCGAAATCCTGATGGAAGACCGGGGAAACTTTACCGTGCATCACCTGTCGGGCGCGAACAATCCTGCCGCCATACACCTGGCCAATACTCTGATGGCCAAGACAGACACCCAGGATCGGGACCTTACCCTGAAAGTGTCGTATAACATCCATGGATATGCCAGCTTCGTTCGGCGTGCAGGGGCCTGGGGAAATAACGATATGGTCTGGCTTTAGCGTTTCGATGTCATCAATGGTGATGTGATCGTTCCTGTGGACATCGACAGTAGCCCCCAGTTCTGAGAAGTATTGAACCAGGTTAAAGGTGAATGAGTCGTAGTTGTCGATCATTAACAGCATCAGTGTTTCATCCCTTTAATGAATCCGGTTTGGGCCATGGCTACCGCACGAAACAGGGCACGCCCTTTATTCATGGTTTCTTTCCATTCCAGGTCAGGGCTGGAGTCAGCAACAATACCGGCACCGGCCTGAATATGGAGCTGCCGGTCTTTGATGACCGCGGTTCTGATGGCAATAGCGGTGTCCATATTGCCGTTCCAGGCCAGGTAGCCCACTGCGCCGCCATAGACGCCCCGTTTTACCGGCTCCATTTCATCGATGATTTCCATGGCCCGTACTTTGGGTGCCCCACTTAACGTCCCTGCGGGTAGCGTAGCTTTTAGTACATCCAGGGCATCCAGTCCACTTTTCAGTTCGCCCGTCACATGGGAGACAATGTGCATAACGTGGGAGTATCGCTCAATGACCATCTTGTCCGTCAGTTTTACTGAGCCTGTGGTTGCTACACGTCCAACGTCGTTTCTTCCCAGATCGATCAGCATCAGGTGTTCTGCCAGCTCTTTGGGGTCATTGAGCAGCTCCTGTTCGAGCGCTTTATCCTTCTCTTCGGTATCACCCCGCTTTCGAGTGCCGGCAATGGGCCTTACGGTCACCTCGCCATCTTCCAGCCGGGCCAGAATTTCAGGAGAAGAGCCCACCACATGAAAATCCCCCAGATCCATGTAGTACATGTAGGGGGAAGGATTGGTACTTCGCAAAGCCCGATAAAGGTTCAGCGGTGAACTGTCATAAGGGATTGTCATTCTCTGGGAGAGAACCACCTGCATCGCGTCGCCTGCCAGAATGTAATCCCGAATAGCGCCAACGGAATCTTTGAAGGCTTCTTCGCCAAATCCTGATTGAAAATCATCTTCACAGGCGGGGTTCAGAGAGGCCTGGACCGGAGGTTGAATATGGCTGGTCTGCAGCTGGCGGACAAGGTTGTCCAGGCGGAATTGTGCTTTTTCCAGTGCGGCTGGTTGATCAGGGTTGGCATGGGTAATCAGGATCAGTTTGCCACTGAGGTTATCGAATACCACCAGTTCGTCAGACACCATTAACAGAATGTCCGGTGTATGCAGCTCGTCCTTCGGGGCGCTTTGTGCCAGTTTGGGTTCAATGTAGCGAATCGTATCGTAACCAAAATAACCCACCAGACCGCCGGTGAATCTGGGCAGTTCCGGCAACTCCGGCACTTGATAACGTTGCTGGAATGCCTTGATAAACGCCAGCGGGTCGCTGGTGGTGTGTTCTTCCACAATCTGGCCATCGGTTTCGATCTGAATACGATCGCCGTTGACCCGGAGCAAGGTGCGGCAGGGCAGGCCAATCATCGAGTAACGGCCCCACTTTTCACCGCCCTCCACAGACTCCAGCAGGTAGGAGTAGCGGCCATTGGCCAGCTTGAGATAGGTGGTTAATGGTGTATCAAGGTCTGCCAGAATCTCACGTACAACAGGGATGCGGTTGTATCCTTCTCTGGTCAGACGCGCAAACGCTTCAGGCGTCATAGCAGCTCTCTCGAATAAGCTAACAGGATTATTGATTTAAATTATCTATGTTTGGCAACAACCATGTTGCCGTTGGGCTAAGTGAAATTTGCAGGCCTATGGCCAGCGCCAAGAGGCAGTAAGGAGGGAAGTTGAAGACAAGGAAGTATCGGAACAGCCGTTATGGTCGTTGTATCTGAGTCGAAAGCTATGTTGGTGATAACGGTCTTGGCTTTGACAGGGCTTCACGGCAAACTCCGTACCAGGGCAGGATCTATCCAGACTCTTTAGTACTGCTTTATGTCATTATGATCTGCGCTAAGGGTATATGACTACAGGGGCTATTGCAAATCAGCGAGTATGCTGACCCGATGGGGGTTCCCGAAGATGAGAGTGCATCGGGCGGGGCAATCAGTGTGTCTGGATTTGAGCATTGGCTGCGTACGGTTTTGATATTGATCTTTTCCTGAAATCAGTGGTCAAAGGACTGCTTGATATGAATTTACAGCCGATGATGTTTCCCCCCAAGCTTGATATCTATCCAAAGAGCGCTCCTTCAGTGCTTAAGATAGAAAGAAAACTCTTTTTTGACCTCAGATTATATTTTCCCGGCTTCGATGGGGGAGGGGAGGTGACAGGATTTTCATGAGCATTACACATGATTTTATCCGTTTTTTCACTGATATACTGATTTAGAATCTGCTGATTGAGGGGGTGAACTTCTTTTTTTGCAGCAAAAGAACATAAGTCATTGCAAAAATCATAAACATCA
The DNA here is from genome assembly GCF_017744175.1 of Thalassotalea sp. G20_0. Taxonomy (NCBI): domain Bacteria; kingdom Pseudomonadati; phylum Pseudomonadota; class Gammaproteobacteria; order Alteromonadales; family Colwelliaceae; genus Thalassotalea; species Thalassotalea sp. G20_0. Next base: position 19,972 of record NZ_JAGHQV010000044.1, read on the forward strand.
GAAACCAGACAATTATCTCCCAGGTAATTAACGGCGGGGGTCAATTCGAGAATTTTATCCTTGTCCATAAACCTCTGCAGCTGATGAGTCAGTAGCTCCTCTATTCCGGTCTGGTTCAGCCCTTTGACTTCAAACTGAGTACCTAATCGCCCTTTCCTGAGAGCAGCAGGGTCAAGGGCGTTTGGCCGATTAGTGGTTCCCGCCACGATGATGCGATTCTCATTTGCCGCTTCTATATGCCTTAGCAATTCGTTAGTTCGTTTAACATTGAAATGAGAGCTACCGTTCCGTTTCGGAAGCATACTGTCAATTTCATCAATCATAATTATGGCCCCTTTTGCCTCACAGGCTTTTTCAAACATATCAGCAATGTTTTGCTCGCACTCATCCACCAAGCAACTTCCAACCGTTTTAGGATTCATCTCATAGAAAGCCAGATCCAAAAAATTCGCCAGTGCTTTCAGCCCACGAGTCTTACCAGTTCCCGGGATGCCATATAACAAAAATGATTGTGGAAAGTAGAGGTTATAAAGTTCATAAAATTCAGGTTTTAATAGCTGTTGGATGACATGATTCCTGAAAAATTGAGTCAGTTCCGGTTGACCATGCAGGATAAAATCCTCCAGTTTTTTACCAAGTGGTTCAACTTCCTTGTTGAGCCGTTGCGTGATGCATTGATCAATGATTTTCTGATCTATCTCAAACAAGCCAGCCCTGGCGCATGCCTGGCCCACTTTGATGAAGAACTCATTCACGACTTTTCTACACTTGTCTTTTCTGTCAATGTCGCTAACCCCTTCAGGGATTCGGTCAGACAGTTGGTCGGCAACCTGTTTCCAGTCAACATTGTCATTCACGGAATACTTGTGTCCACGAATGTACTGATTGATACTGGCCAATATCTGCAAGGCAACCTTCTCTTGTGGACTCCAATGGTTCTGTTGATTAAACCGGTAACACTTGAACTGTTTATCCAGTAAAAGTTCAGGTATTTGTTCTTCCCGGGAGGCCATGACCATAACAACAGCATTGATATTGTTGTGTTTGAGCTTGGAACGAAGTTGATTCAGTAATGTTTGTATACAACTGTCATTGCAACAGTCCGCCTCGATAGCGATGACAGCATAGCTCAAACCGTCTTCTTTTATCTGCAGGATCATCTGGTCTATGGCGGAGCCCTTATTGATTTCAGTCAACTGATAAACCGGGTTCCCGAGGGTATCCTGCAGTTTGTTGATTATCTCCTGGCGGGAGTTGTTATCAGAACCTAATAGTACGAGCCCTTCTGGCTGGTCTGCAGGAGCAAAGTGTGCATATGACTCCTGGTGTTTAAAGGGAGTCACCACATGTTCATTGAGAAAATCTGACAGTGAATCGTTATCTGCAATGGTAACTTTGCCTATTTTACTAAGATTCAATATGAATGGTTCCAAAAGTATTGACTTGAATTGTAACTGTCTTTCACTGAGTTTTAAGTCAACCAACCAGCCCGGACGTTTATCAGACTTGATCTTTTTGACAAGATTAAGGCGCTGTTCACCAGATAATTGCTCAGCATGCCTTTTTAAGGCGGATACTGAAGAGGATAAAGATTCCTGCGAAGTTCTTATCTTGTTCAAATACCAGAGAGTTCTAGCGCTGAGTGATCCGTCGTATATCGTCGAATTTGAATTCATAGCATGACCGTCATATAGATAATGTGCATCTCGTTCGACTTCCTGCTTCTGAAAAGGTTCCTGACTCTTTAATGATGCAATGCTGCAATTGTTAGCAATTCTGATCAATTTGTCAGTTTATCCGGTTAATCAATAGGGTAGGTTCTTGATATGGCAGAAACTATTCAGGGAGATTCACATGATAGGAAATTCCACCGATACTCAGGGTCTGCAGCAGGCTGAAGTTCAGGGACTGGCGCAGACTCAAGGCTTGTTACCGAGCAATTTCAATAATCCAAAAGCAATATCTGACCAGCGTTCACATAAGTAGCTAACCATATGAAATCATATATTTCTGACTCCTTGTGCCGGCACTCTGCTTCGTTACAACTCCGGTCACATAGCTACGGCTATGCTCCCTCCGTTGTGCCTCGCATAGTACCTGCCCAAGGAGTCAGAAATATTTGATTCCATATGGCCAGCTACTTAAAGGTTACGGGTCGTTAACGATCAGGAAAAAGATCACCGATTACCTTATTAGCCGACCTTTGGTTTATATCTGCAATAAAGTACTGTCAATCCATTTGAAAATTGCACTATGTATGAAAGGGGCAATTGATCGCTCAGAAACATCACTGAGTTCGGCAGAGAGAGAAAAGGTAAATGGTTTCCTGAGTGACTTGCATACTCGTGCCAGTCAGCTGATACAGAAGCTGGATGTTAACGAAGTGAGGGAAAAGGTTAAGCAGTCTTTCATGGATCTTGAGCTGATGGATTGCAGAGGCGAGTGGACTCAGGAAATATTCGAAATAATCAGTAGTAACTTATCCGATGATACTTCGCAGGAAGCAATAGAAAGCAGCTACTCCCGATGAATACACGTCAGCTGCCATAACCTGAAAACTGACGTATTCGTAATTTCTGAAAACACAAAAAGATCTCAGCTTTCGCTGCTAAGAAAAATAACTATCACAACCCTGAAAAACTCTGGCTACCTTGCCAAATCATGATGTGTCAAAAGCTATCTTTTGTGCTTTAGCACCATGGGCAATGGCTTTAAACAAACTATCCCAGCTATCAATCATTAACGTGAGAAAGAAGCTGGTGATTTTCCTCCATAATCGCTTTCGTGTAGGCTTCTTAGGCTTATTTAAGGCCTGTTGAAATTTTGGACAAGACAGTTCCTGAATCTGATCAACCAGGAATGCCAGAAAAGTAAGGTAGGCGAAATTTGTAGCCAGATGTTTTTCGCCATGACCGTAATTGTGTTCAAGTTGATAGCCTTGATTTTTCAGGGTATTAAACGTTTCATTTTCAATCCGCCATCTACAACGACCTCCTCGCATCACGGATTCAACGGTATCATCGTTTAATTCAAGATCTGTTACCCAGCACCAGACATGCTGGATCCCTTTTTTGTCGATTTCAATGTAATCCAGAACATTAACCCGCTCTGTTTCATTCTGAAGATTGAGGGGAACGTTATTGGCGTAGCGGAATTTATGAGTCGTGTTATTTTTCTCATCAACGATTTTGTGGTGATGAACCTGGCCTTCGTCATAAAGGGCATTCATGGCCTCAATAAGCGACACATGGTTACCATCTTTGGCCACGATGATATAGTGCCAGCCATACTCTCTGATCAGAGTAATGGTAGGGTTGTCCGCATATAGGCCATCCAGCAGAATCACCAGTTTCAGGCGTGGATGGTCGTGCTTTGTCTGCGCCAGAAAACGTCTTATTGCCGCTTTTTCACAATCATTTTTTTTGCCCTCGTTTTTAATGCATCAGTCATCATAGCGGCAGGTACCCGAATAGAAGAGACCAGTACCATCAATAGGAAGCAGATAAAGATCTTTCAATTTGCCGCATTGGAATGCATAAGCTTGAAGGGCACCATTGCGCTGAACGACAGAAAACAATTCTTTAAACGGCGTCTTCAACCCAAGTGGATTAACCGGGTCAACAACCTCTCTCATTCTGGTGTCGGAGGGGACTCTGCCATCTTTGACGTGATAGAGCTTTTCAAGATTATGACAGCAAATTTCATCAAGCCGCTCTTCATCGAATCCTAATAGTGAATCGAACTTTTGATGCATCATCGCAAAAGCAGATTTCAGGAAATTAGGAAAGGGGATCACGCATTTGTTTGGACGATGATCTGGAATGCTGTCGAAGCATTCTGATACCTTTTTTATCAAGTAAGAAGCACTGAATTGCCTGACATTTTTCTGAATGGCCGTACCCATGACTGACCCGACGACAATGATTGAATAACATAAGATTTTAGTCGAAGAATTGTGCGGGCATGATTTTTTTACCTCTTCTGTATCTCCCGTGGCTGTAGTGCTTCAGGATTCATCGGGAATTGCTGCCACTCCACCTTTTCCTTTTTAGTCTTGCTGTTGTCCATGGGGAAAACATCCATATCCAGTGGGATATGCTGGAGCTTGTCCAGCTTTAGCATTCAGCCCAGTATTTAGGGTACGAAAAAAGGTTGGGAGCAATATTCTTAAGCATAAGATTGTTGGATGATAAAAGTTGGATGGTATTGTTGCAGAAAAGGTGTGTATACAACAGGCAGGATTTAGGCACATTTTGTGATCGAAACCGCTATGGCCCGAACAGCCTCCTGGCAATCAGTCCGTTAAACGGCTATTGGTGTTGCAGGATTATGGCGTCCACACCCTCTGATCGGGGTATCCCACGACCTGTCATTTCAGTTGCAATGGTATTGAGCAGGGACAGGTTCAATACGCCATTTTCTTGCAGGCCAGGGTGATCGAGGAGTTCTTCCACATGAGCCCTTCGGGGAAAGCCATTGGCGAGCATCATTCTTGCAATGGCGTCCAACAGGGGCAGGTTCAATACCCCATTTTCCTGCAGGCGAGGTTGATCAAGGAATTGTTCCAACTGCTCGATACGGGGAAAACCACGCATGTGCCTCATGCTTGCAATGGCTTGAAACAGGGGCAGGTTCAATGCACCATTTTCGTCTTGCAGGCGGGGGTGATTGAGGAATTTGTCCATCTCTTCTATTTCGGGTAACCCTGACCTGTACATCATGCTTGCAATTGCCTTGACAAGGGGTTGGTTCAATTCGCCATTTTCCTGCAGTTGAGGGTGATTCAGGAATCGCTCCAGCTCCCCATTCCGTGGCAGTCCTGACCTGCACATCATGCCTGCAATGGCTTTGAACAGGGGCAGGTTCAATGCACCATTTTCGTCCTGCAGGCGAGGGTGATTGAGGAGTTGGTCCAGATCCTCCATCCGGGGTAAACCTCGCTGGTACATTATGCCTGCAATGGCTTTGAACAGGGACAGGTTCACTGCGCCATTTTCTTCCTGCAGACGGGGGTGATTGAGGAGTTGGTCCAGATCCTCCATCGAGGGTAAACCTCGCCCATACATTAGGTCGGCAATGGCTTTGAACAGGGGCAGATTCAATACACCATTTTCCTGCAGACGAGGGTGATTGAGGAGTTGGTCTAAATGCCCCATCCGGGGAAGCCCACCACCCGTGGGCATCATGTCTGCAATGGCGTTCAACAGGGGCAGGTTCAATGTGCCATTTTCCTGCAGGCGAGGGTGATCAAGGAGTTGCTTCACATGCACATGCACCATCTCGGGAAGCTCACGCCCATAAGTCATGCGTGCAATGGCATTCAAAACGGGATCTTCCCGCAGCCAAGGGTGCGCGTGGAGTTGGTACAACTCCTCCATGTAGGGGATGAGGGGGCTCCAATGGGGTGTTCGAGATCGAAAAAAGGTGTAGCGTTGGGCAACAGGGGCTTGTTGAGTATCCCTTTCATTAAGATTGGTTTTACATATAGGACAGTAATTTTCGTTCAGTCGCCAAAGCTTCAGGCATTCTTCATGAAACATATGGCGACAACTGGTTACCATTACTTCTTTTCCCGCAAAAGGATGAAGACAAATAGAGCAGTCGTCTGACTCAGTTTGATAAGAGACGATTGGCGGGTTATTTTGGTCAGAGCCTGTTATCTTTCTCTCCATATTACCTGTCCTGTAATATTTGATTTTACTTTACCCGATTTGATTTGCGTTATCCTTTTTGGTTCCTTGGTTAGCTACTTATTCCAGTGCTGAAATGCTTTCATGATCTGATCGGTCAAGCGGTTCGTTTGGTCGCTGCTTTGACGGCATCGACCGATTCCTGCAAGACAATCGATAGCGGATACCATAACCACAGGGACAGGCTTCTGGTAACAAACCGGTGGAATTCCGCCAACTGCTGCTGGCCGTTGATGCCGGTCTGGCAACGGGGACGAACCGCCCGGCACTCACCGGTCAGCCTGCATACCCGTCAGCTATCGCTATTGGTACTGGGCACACGGCGGCTGAGAACGGCCATTTACAATGCCATAAAATTTAGGTTGCCCATGAGCGAGTGTCAATGCCACCAATAATAAAGGCAAAACGCCCCTGTTGATGGCCACCAAAATCAGCAGGATCGAGGCCCGTCAAAAACATGTAGCCTTGGGCAGACTAACCGATGGCAACCGGCTGCTCGAAGTCTGTTCCAGCAAAACAAAGGAAAACGACACTGGATGCCTGAAAGAGCTGCCTGTTACAGTGAAGGAGTACCATTCCCTGTAATAAACACGGTATCTCACCCCTGATGGCCACGGCATTATGGGGCAAATCGGAGTATCTGAAATGGCTGCCTGAATATCAATGTCACCTCAACCAGGGGCGCGACGGCTCTCCACCTTTCAGGCAGAGGGGTAATCGGTGCCTTGAAGTTGAGCAATACTTTATGAATGGTTGCAAAAGTATTGACTGAAATTGTAACTGTCTTTCACTGAATTTTAAGTCAACCAACCAGCCGGGACGCTTATCAGGCTTGATCTTTTTGACAAGATTAAGGCGCTGTTCACCAGATAATTGCTCAGCATGCCTTTTAAAGGCGGATACTGAAGAGGATAAAGATTCCTGCGAAGTTCTTATCTTGTTCAAATACCAGAGAGTTTTAGCGCTGAGTGATCCGTCGTATATCGTCGAATTTGCATTCATAGCATGACCGTCATATAGATAATGTGCATCTCGTTCGACTCCCTGCTTCTGAAAAGGTTCCTGACTCTTTAATGATGCAATGCTGCAATTGTTAGCAATTCTGATCAATTTGTCAGTTTATCCGGTTAATCAATAGGTTAGGTTCTTCATATGGCAGAAACTATTCAGGGAGATTCACATGATAGGAAATTCCACCGATACTCAGGGTCTGCAGCAGGCTGACGTTCAGGGACTGGTGCAGACTCAAGGCTTGTTACCGAGCAATTTCAATAATCCAAAAGCAATATCTGGCCAGTGTTCACATACAGGTTACGGGTCGTCAACGATCAGGAAAAAGATCACCGATTACCTTATTAGCCGACCTTTGGTCTATATCTGCAATAAAGTATTGTCAATCTATTTGGGTGAAAGTCTCATATTGATGAGTACTAACGTTCAATCTTATCCCTCCCAGGAAATGGAAGCACATTATCACTGACCATGTTTACCTTGGCTCGGTACGTTACCGACAGCAGCATCCAGCCACAGTCGAACCAACCACTTTGAATTAGTGACCTGAGTGTCAGGATGCCTTGTCCCCCGGGGTGCCGCCAACGCATTCCCGAACACTTCATTCGCTGTGTAACCAGCGTTTTACAGGACGCTTCAATGACCCCTGAGCCTATGGGCAGATTGAGCGACAGGTGTTCTGCATAGTTCATCCGTAACCGGTTTTTTCTGAAGTACTTCAACTCTGTCTTTAATTTCGATCGCCGGGGATGCTTGCTATGCTGGTAAGCCAGTGCCTTGATGATTTTTTCAACCCCATCTGGCTCTTCCTTCAGGATATGTCGGTAGGTGCTGAACTTCTCTTTGGATTTCGCGCTATTTTCACCGTAAGCCAGGTCAAATGCCTTCTTCAGGTGTTCTGCCGCATGGTAATAATCGACAATTTCTTCTCCCTCAGGCAGGTCTTTGGTGAAGTATGTCCAATTGTCCCGGGCTCCGTCTGCCACTTTGACCAGAGTCAGATCCGGCTTTTGCTGAAGCGCCTTGTCCAGAAGGTTTGAAAGGGATTTTTTCAATGTCGCTTTCTTGCTTTCAGGCATTCTTCCCATCCTGATCGTAGAGAGGCGATCTCCCTGGTCATCATAAAACGACAGTGTTCCACAACTTGCCTCCTGACAACCTGCTGGCCCTCGGGTACGTTTACCGTCAGCAACACTCTTTTCACGTTTCTCCTGACGCTTGCCGTCTTTCATTGGTAGCATCACACCGTCAAGGGAGGCCGCTACCGTCACCGCGTTAGGTGGTACTGTGAGATTCTCCGCGAGAAGGGTCTCGAAAGGTTCAAGGTGCTGTTCCCATTGTTCGCTGAGTTTTTTTGGAAGACGTGCCAGAGAGCTGGTTGAGGGCATCATATTCCCCATCAGGTCGAGTAAGCTTTTTACGTCTGCGGGTGGTAACTGGGCAACCAACCATGCTGCTTGCTTCGCAGCCTTTGGTAACCAGTGGCCTTCTACAACGCCAGCTTTGAGCTCTAAAGGGACAATGCACTTATCCCCGGCATTGCGGTAGAGGCTGCGTAATACCCGGACAGGTCCTGCTGCTGACTGGTAGGTTTGATAGCTGCGCGGTGCCTGGTGATACACGACCCCGTTCAACTCGATAGCGGCTTCATTGATGTCTAATTTTTGCAGTTCTTCTGCCAGTATTTCTCGCTCTGCCTGAACAAAGAGGGAGTGAATCTCGTTTTCATGATCCTCAAAATGCTGGATTGGTTTATTGGACTGACGAAGGAGCGTCAGTTTTTGCTGCAGTTGGTCAATAGCAGGGCAGGAATCATTGGCGACATTGGTCAGTGACTGACATACTTCCATCGGAGCGGCCTCTCACAGTTGACTCTTTCTTTGCTGTTAGAATCATAGCTGTGTTTGGTCGCTCCCCTCTCAGGTTGAAAAAATTGCTGTTACGCCTGCTTGTTGTGGCTCAAAGCCTGTGAGCGTGATCAATATGAGACTTTCACCCATCTATTTGAAAATTGCACTATGTATGAAAGGGGCAATTGATCGCTCAGAAACATCACTGAGTTCGGCAGAGAGAGAAAAGGTAAATGGTTTCCTGAGTGACTTGCATACTCGTGCCAGCCAGCTGATACAGAAGCTGGATGTTAACGAAGTGAGGGAAAAGGTTAAGCAGTCCTTCATGGATCTTGAGTTGATGGATCGCAGAGGCGAGTGGACTCAGGAAATATTCGAAATAATCAGTAGTAACTTATCCGATGATACTTCGCAGGAAGCAATAGAAAAGGCAGTCAGTGAGGTTTTCAGGAATATCAAGGACAATGATTATTTGATGCGTGCCATTCATAACATTATTAATGTCAGTGAAACGAACGAAGGCATGCTCGAAAAGGGTAAAAATGAAATTATTCATGAACTGGAATCGGTATTGCCATTTGCTCTGGCGCTTAATTTACTGACCAAAGCCCAGATTCAAAATACCGAAGTGCTGGAAGCGTGTGTTCATTTGTGGAAAAAAAAGCGAAATGAAATGGGGGGGGCTATCAGAGGGCTGGGTTTCAAAAAAGCGATTAAGCTCATCTCCGTTGAGCAGCCTATTGTGAAGATGTTGAAAGGTCGAAAGAAACCAAATTACCCCCATTCGCAGGGGCGTTGTATTCTGCCCTTTAATATTATTGAAGCGACCGCCGTGGAGGCAGTCAGTGGCCGTCACGAAAATGCCTGTGCAGGCTTGACCCTGGCCCAGCATTATCCTGGTAAATACACCCAATGTGCTTCTGAGTTGGATGAGCAGGGGCAGGAACCTCTGTTTAATTATCCGCTGCCGAAGCATTGGAGTGATCTCTACACAACCTGGAATATGCAGTTTTGCGCCACCTGCAATGAGCGACCCGAACTGCTGAGTAAGCTGTTGATACCGGCGGTGAGTGGTTATCAGGCTAAGCCCGGGGCTTATATATCGCGTCGGGCATATGCGTTATATACTGCGCTTAACTATCTGTTTTTCAGGGCTGAGAAGCCAAATCCGGTACCCGTTCTGCCAAAGGTTGTGGAGCAGGCATGGGGGCACAGCAATCGGGTTTGTTCACGTCTTTACCAGCGTAAGGTAACTTCGGAGGTGGCTGATTGGAAAATGGCAGTGGCTGCATGACTCCATCCGCGAACCTGGTTAAGACTTCGCTGAGTGTAACTGGAGGAGAGTGGTTAATGATGCAATCACCAAGTCAGGCTTGGCCCACTCAATAGGTTCACCATGATTATATCCATAAGGTAAGCCAACCACCCGGACACCCGCCGCTCTGGCGGCACGAATATCATTAACGGAGTCGCCAATCATCAGTGATTGCCCGGCAGGACAATTAAACTTCTGCATGGCATACAGTAAGGGCAAGGGGTGAGGTTTTTTTTCAGACAGGCTGTCGCCCCCGATGGTCAGATCAAAGTAGTGATCAATACCCATCAGCTGCAGCAGGCGGTCAGTAAACTGCGCACTTTTGTTGGTAATAACGACCTGCTTGATACCGCGATCTTTCATCGCCTCAAGAAAGTCAGAAACCCCGGGGTACAGGTAGCTGTGATGTCCGAGTTCTTCGCTGTAGTAAGACTTAAAGCATTCATGGGCGGTCTCGAACAGTGAGGAATCTACCCGGCCAGGCTGATCTCCATGCATATCATCAGCCAGCGCGCGTTTCACCAGCGCAGGAATGCCGTTGCCAACCCATAGGCGGGTTTTCGACTCTCCGGCGGCAGGCCTGCCCATATCGAGCAGCATCTTATCCAGCGCGACGGCAAGGTCCGGCGCGCTTTCTATCAGCGTGCCATCCAGGTCGTACATGACCAGGGTCAGGTTGTTCAGAAATGGATGGCCGCTAAATGTTGTCATGGTTTATAAAGCCACGACTTCAGCCAGCTCGGAGCGCATTTGCGTCACGACATCCTGATAGTTGTCCGCGCCAAAAATGGCTGAACCGGCAACAAAGGTATCAGCGCCGGCTTCGGCAATCTGGCGGATATTGCTGGTGGTCACGCCCCCGTCCACCTGAAGACGGATATTCAGCCCGCTATCATCAATCAGCTTACGAACCCTGCACAGTTTTTTCAGGGTTGAGGGGATAAACTTCTGACCGCCAAAGCCGGGATTGACCGACATCAACAGGATCATATCCAGTTTGTCCATCACGTACTCAAGCACGTCGGGGGATGTTGCCGGATTGAGTACCAGTCCAGCCTGGCAGCCACCTTCGCGAATCAGTTGTAAGCTGCGATCAATATGTTCAGATGCTTCCGGATGGAAGGTGATCATGCTGGCACCGGCTTCAATAAAATCACCGATGATACGATCCACAGGGCTTACCATCAGGTGAACATCGATGGGCGCAGTGACGCCGTGCTTTCTCAGTGCCTTGCACACCATCGGGCCCAGGGTGAGGTTCGGGACGTAGTGGTTGTCCATAACATCAAAGTGAATCCAGTCCGCTCCAGCGGCCAGAACATGGTCGACCTCTTCGCCCAGGCGGGCAAAATCTGCGGAAAGAATACTTGGGGCAATAATGTAGTCGCGCATGGTTATCCTGATCTGCCTGTGTATGATTTCCGGCGATTGTAGCGGGTTGTCAGGGCGCTGTCAGGTGCCGTCGGCATTTGCTCATTGCAGAGATGAACCGGGTGTTCAGGCTTTATTAAACGTGTTTATCAGAGTCACTGGATACTGTTGAGGCTGAGTCCAGACTACTGGACTACTGGATTGTGCTGCCCAAACATTACCATTATTCAGAGGTGGCTGAAATTCCCGGAGCTTTTTAATTGACGTATAAGTCAATTATCAGATTGAGAGAGCATCCGAAACGCCAACAAAATCGGTATGTGGCTAAACGCCCATGAGCTAGTAGGATTTTTCCGCAGTAGGTCAGTGGTAAGTCCGGCAGGTGCCTGGGCATGGGGTATATGATTATCTGGAAGATAGTCATCAAAGCAAGCTGGAAAGAGGCCTTCTTCTGCAATAAACAAAGCTCTACTGAGTGAACCGCCCCCCGGGGGAGCCTGTTTATCCAATGAGGTAGAGCATTACGGAATGTATGCAAAACAGGTGCATACAAGAGTGGAATGCCTGCATCATTATTCACAATGGTTGACATCGTCTATGCTGCTACGACACGAACTGTGCTGACTTAATATCGCGTTATTTGCAGGTAAACGGAGACCGCACTGATGGACAGGATAAGTCGCAATGCTCCTCCTGCCCGGCGGCATGATGCTACCCGTTCAGCTGAAGAGGAGGAGGCAGGCATTTACGGCGTTGACCAGCCCTGTCGCATCGGTAGACCCACTGAGTTTTTGTCGGATAGGCGGTGGGTCAGGGAAACGGTAAAAATTGAGGTGATATCGGAACGCTCAATCATCAAGGTCACAGAGATCAGCGAGGCCGGGTTAATTAAGGCGATCAGGGCCGGCACCTTGCAGAATGATATTCATTACCGTGTCAAAGGTTGTGTGTTTCTTCAGGGGCTCAGCGGCTCAATGTTGCTGCCCGAACGTCTCTCAATCACTGGATCCCTTTATCTGCAAGGATGCCGCGACCTGCCAGACCTGCCTCCGTTCCTTTCGGTAGCTGGCTCACTTTTCCTGAGTTCACTGTATAAACTGACAGAGCTGCCCCGGACCATTGAGGTCAAGAGGCGGATCTACATCAAAGATTGCCCTGGCCTGATAAGCCTGCCAGCAAATCATTCCCGGTATGGTTGCCTGGACCTGTGGGGGTGCCAAAACTTGAGGTACCTGCCACGCAAACTTGAGGTGGAGCGGTATCTCGACCTTGCCTACTGTGAAAATCTGGATGAATTACCCGAGACAATGTTCGTCCGGGGTTATATCAATCTCCACGGATGCCACAGACTGAAGTGCTTGCCCAAAGATGTCAGGCTGGGCGGTGACCTTTGCCTCACGGGGTGCACCCGTCTGGGGGAGTTGCCTGACTGGGTCACGGGGTTGGGCAGAACATGGGAGAACAAAAGGCGCCATGTTTATCTGAAGAATACCCAACTGCCCGTATTGCTGATGGATAACCTCAGGACTAAACCTTTACCCGGCATACTGTTTCATGTTGACCACTTTCGGAAACGCCCTGCCAGCTTTGCGACGCTCGATCAGGCCATTCTCTTCTGGTGGGCCGTGCCTGCTGTTGCAGCGCCGAAACTGGAGTGTCGGCCAGACCAGGCTGAGGACCTGGTGACGTTTCTGGAACGGTTAACGGAAACAGTGGAGTATAAAGACCCGGAGACACGATATTTATTGGCGGTTCGGGTCTCGGAGATGTTTTCGCTGCTGAACGGTGACAGTGAGGTCAGTGACAACGCCCTGACCCGGATACACCAGGCCATCAGCAGCTGTGAAGACGGGGTGATCCTGGCCCTGGACGACCTGGAAACACTGCAGCTGTCCCATTTGGCAGAGACCATGGCCCTGCAAAATGACGATACTATCGAGTTAAGAGCGGAGTTAAGAGCCCTGGGTCGACAGATGATGATTCTTGATGAAGTAAAAAAAATTGCCAGTGAGCATATCGGGTCATCAGGTAGGCCTGCGTCGTTTATGGTTGAGGTGGAGCTGGCTTTTCAAATTGGTTTGCGTGGGTACTTTGATCTACCCGGCAGTACCCGGAAAATGCACTACAGCTATGTTGCCGATTTATCAGATCAGGACATTGCCAGTGCGGCTGAACTCATAGAGCAAACCTGTACGGAACAAGCCCTGGATAGCTATCTCGAGACCTGGGGGCCCTGGCAGAAATACCGGCGCAACCTCGCTATTCCACCCTTTGAACAGCTGCAACCCATGACTGTTGACCGGATTAAAGACTGCCCGTTCTGTCTGGAGAAAACCGGGCAAATGGTTGCCTTTGGCGATGATCATTTTGATTACCAAAGCCTGCGCAGAGCCTTCCTGGAAAACAGCCGTGACCCATTTTTTAAATCGCCGTTAGACTGGTCGGCTGTCTATCGGCTGGAGGATGAGGCACCGCCACGGAAAAAGGCTAAATTTCAGCGATGAAATTGTTCCACGGGGGACATGTTGCTCGTGTCTATAATCGAGAGCTGAATTCCTGATATTGGATTAGGCGCATTCATACGGTTGGTGAGGCTTGTGGTGAAAATTGAGACGATGTTCCTGTTTTTTTCAAGAGCTTTGGCGTGGGGAGTGAGGCAGTGTTGGTGTGCTTGTATCACACTTGTTATTACCGGTCAGGCAATTGCCGGTAATCACGGCCTTTCTGACGCGGTTGTGGCTCCAGATTATGTTGGTGCTCTGGAGTTGAGGGATATTTACGGTGTTCAAGGGAGTTTGAAATATACAGAGGGGTGCCTGCAGGGGATTGCCGAGTCCTGTCGAATAATGATTTCAGTCCCATCAGAGGCGGAAGAAATTGATCAAATGGAGGAAGTGGAGGATGGGGCTTTTGGTTATGTCAATTACCTCTCTTACCTTAAAAGAACCGGGCAATTGTTGTTGGTGGACTTTGAGGCGATATTGACTGAATCCGCATCAGAGGTTTCGGGTTACAAGGTGCTATTTACTACGGAAAGTAAGATCAGACGGTTGGTAAAAAAAATTGATTCAAGGACAATGCCCGCCCCTTTGCAGAAAAACCCATTGTTACTTTTTTTAATTCTGGCAACCCATCAGTCAGCCCTTGATTTGATGCTGTCCCCGGAAAGATCTATTTATATTATGAGCCTGGAGTGGATGGATCTTAAGTCACTGTATATCAGTAGCGCAGGGCGCGGTGGCATTTATGGTTATCGATATTACAAATTTCCCAGAGATAATGAACTTTTTCTCGATCTTGGCGGGCCTTTCAGTATAAACGGCCTCTCAGAAGGTGTCGGGTTCAGCTTTGCCGATAATGACAGAACGCAGCCTCCTGTGAGAATGGTGACCGGGTATCACGGGGATCAGAAAAACGGTTTTGTTAACAGGGTATCTTTTATCGTCACTTACGCTGCCCTTGCCGGTGGTTTTGGTGTGAGTTTATGGAATCGTAGCATTATAGGCTTCCTGCTGAACTCCCTGTTACTGGCCGTTGAAGCCCGAACCAGTGCTGCTTCCTCAGAGCTTGAGAGGCTTGGCAGAAGGGTGCTTCCGGATGGCCTTCAGTTTAATCCGGACTTTCAGGGGCAGCATATTTTAAAAGTCCTCAGGGCTGCTGACAGCGGTTTGCAGGTTGCTCGTTAGTCATCTCGCCCGGAGCTATGCAAATTAATGATGCAATACAATGTGCAGGCAAAAATTTCCGGTCAGCTATTCCCCGGATGTGCTGTCACAGAAGGCAAATAGTGTGGCTCCGGGTTTTTAACAGAGATCCGGTTCGCAAGGGGCTTTATTTCCTCTTGCCAAACGGTATAATACCGCTCCCGTTTCCCGATTGAGCGCCCAATGTTTTGAACAGGCCGGTATTGCTGAACCGGGGCTATTAGCCTGGCTCTTGTCCAGCAGGGAACGGCCATGTAGGAACAGGTATCGCGTAAGCGGTATCATAGAGGCGAATTTAATGAAAACTTTTAGTGCTAAGCCAGAAACCGTAAAACGTGACTGGTTCGTAGTTGATGCCGAAGGCAAAACGCTGGGTCGTCTGGCAACAGAAATCGCTCTGCGTCTGCGCGGCAAGCATAAGCCAGAGTTCACTCCTCATGTGGACACTGGCGACTACATCGTTGTAGTAAACGCCGAGAAAGTACGTGTTACCGGACGTAAGTCTACTGACAAGATGTACCACCGCCACACCGGTTACATCGGCGGCCTGAAGTCCATCAGCTTTGACAAGCTGATCGACCACAAGCCTGAGCTGGTAATCGAGACGGCTGTTAAGGGGATGCTGCCCAAGAATTCTCTGGGTCGTGCCATGTACAGCAAGCTGAAGGTTTATGCCGGAAGCGAGCATCCACATGCTGCTCAGCAGCCTCAGCAACTGGAAATTTAATCAGGGGTGGTTATGTCTGTAACTCAATACTACGGAACTGGACGTCGTAAGTCCTCAACCGCACGTGTTTTCCTGAGAGCTGGTTCTGGCAGTATCACTGTCAATGGCCGTTCCCTGGACGAATACTTCGGCCGTGAAACTGCTCGAATGGTAGTTCGTCAGCCTCTGGAACTGACTGAGCTGACTGAAAAGTTCGACATCAAGATCACTGTATCTGGTGGCGGCGGTTCTGGTCAGGCTGGTGCTATCCGTCATGGTATCACCCGCGCGCTGATGCAGTACGATGAGACTCTGCGCTCTCCTCTGCGTAAGGCTGGCTACGTTACCCGTGACGCTCGTGAAGTTGAGCGTAAGAAAGTGGGTCTGCGTAAAGCCCGTAAGCGTCCACAGTTCTCCAAGCGCTGATATTGTGCTCAGACAACCTGCCGGTTTTCCGGCTGGTTGCCTGGATTACTGGAAAACTTCCCTTTGTGCCTCTTTCGGGAGAGCGTGTCGGGAAGTTTTTTTATGCCTGAAACTTTTATTAAAAAACCTGTGCCCTGTTTTGGGCATTTTTTTTATGCGTTAAAACCAGTATCATTACGCACTGCCGCTTATGTGGGTAAGTATAATGCGATGCGGCTTTATTGTTGGGGGTTGATTGCAGCTGTCAGGTTGTTATTTGGGGTGCGGGTGGTTCTGCGAGAGAGCTTTTGAGTCTTTGTTCTTTTCAGGCTGCAACCCGGATATTTCATAAACTGCCCCGAATCTCGCGCCGGACTTTGTCGCTCTAAGGGATTTTGTGAGGCAGTGCCGTACCGGGGAGTACGGTTGACTGAGCAAAACTCCCTTAGAGCGGCAAAGGACAAGCGAGAGCGGGAGCACGTTTATGAAATATCCGGGTTAACAAAAGCCCTGTTTCAGAAGTAAATCTGTTATCATCTCTGGTGTCCTTTGTTTGAACTTGTGACGAATGGACTGTGATAGGTGGTATCCTGCCAATAATAAAGTTCGGGGTTCAAAAACGGAAAGCCGGTTTACTGATCGATCGTACGTTTTACAGAGTTCCTCGCTGGAGGTTTGCGGAGACTCCAGTTATCACACCCATGAACAAAAAGAAGTCATTGGGCATTCAGCCCGGATGGGGAGAGTAGGTTAATGAGTGACAACGGCATAAACAAAGGCCGGCGCCGCTTTCTCGTGGCAGCGACTTCGGTGGTGGGGGCTGCCGGGGCTGTAGGGGTCGCTACGCCTTTTCTGAAGTCGTGGAACCCGAGTGCAAAAGCTAAGGCTGCCGGTGCACCGGTAAAAGTCAATTTAAGCAAGCTGGAACCCGGGCAACAGGTTGTCTACGAATGGCGGGGTAAACCAGTCTTTGTGCTGCGACGTACCAAAGATATGCTGAATGAACTGCCATCACAGGATGGGCGTTTGCGCGACCCGAAATCAGAAAGCTCAGAGCAGCCTGAGTATGCCACCAATCCGTACCGTTCACGGACGGAAGATGTTCTTGTTCTGGTCGGTTTGTGTACCCACCTCGGGTGTTCTCCAAAATATCTGCCGGAAGTCAAACCCATGGAGTTTGATGCCAACTGGAAGGGGGGGTATTTCTGCCCCTGTCATGGTTCGCGGTTCGATCTGGCCGGTCGGGTGTATAAAGGAGTTCCTGCCCCAACGAATCTGGTCGTGCCACCATACTCCTTTGAAGGCGATGATATTCTGATTATCGGTAAAGATGAGGAGAATGCGTGATGGGAAATAAAATAATGGCCTGGGTTGATGCCCGACTTCCCGTCACCCAGGCGTGGGAGAAGCATCTCAGCAAATATTATGCGCCCAAAAACTTCAACTTCTGGTATTTCTTTGGTTCTCTGGCCCTGCTGGTTCTGGTTAACCAGCTCCTGACGGGCATCTGGCTGACCATGAGTTATGTGCCCAGCGCCGAAGCCGCTTTTGCTTCTGTTGAGTACATCATGCGGGATGTGGAGTATGGCTGGTTGATCCGCTACATGCACTCTACCGGAGCATCCATGTTCTTTGTGGTTATTTACTGCCACATGTTTCGTGGTCTTCTCTATGGGTCCTACAAAGCCCCACGGGAGTTGATCTGGATCTTCGGGATGGCCATCTACCTGGCGCTGATGGGTGAGGCCTTTATGGGGTACCTGTTGCCCTGGGGGCAGATGTCCTACTGGGGGGCGCAGGTAATTATTTCCCTGTTTGGCGCTATTCCGGTAATTGGTCCGGATCTTCAGCAGTGGATTCGTGGAGACTTCCTGATTTCCGGTATTACCCTGAACCGCTTCTTTGCGCTGCATGTCATTGCGTTGCCGATCGTTATTCTTGGCCTGGTGGTTTTGCACATCCTGGCGCTGCATGAAGTGGGCTCAAACAATCCGGACGGTATAGATATCAAGAAGAACAAAGGATCCGATGGTGTGCCCCTGGATGGTATCGCTTTCCACCCCTACTACACCGTTAAGGATATTGTCGGTGTTGTGGTTTTCCTGTTTGTGTTCTGTGGCATTATTTTCTTCTTCCCGGAGATGGGCGGGTTCTTCCTTGAACATGCCAACTTTGAACCGGCCAACGGCCTGAAGACGCCCGAGCATATTGCACCAGTCTGGTATTTTGGCGCGTTCTACTCCATTCTCAGGGCGATTACCTTTGATATCGGACCAATCGACTCCAAGCTGGGTGGGGTTATCGCCATGGGTGGCGCGATTGCCATTCTCTTTGTTCTGCCCTGGCTGGATCGCAGTCCGGTCAGGTCATGGCGTTACAAGGGCATGATCAGCAGAACCAGCATTGTGGTTTTTGCCTTTGTCTTTATTTTGCTGACCTGGCTCGGAACGCAACCGGCCACTGAGACTTATACACTCATTGCCCAGATCTGTACGCTGATTTACTTTGCGTTCTTCCTGTTGATGCCTTTTTACACACGATGGGAGAAGACCAAACCTGTACCTGAGAGGGTGACCGGCTAATGAAAAGAATAATACTGACCATTAAGTTGTTTCTGGTTTCGGTGCTGTTTTCATCGTTGGCAGCAGCAGCCGGTGGGGGATACCCTCTTGATGAGGCCAATGTGGACCCTTCTGACAAAGCTTCGCTGCAGCGGGGGGCGAAGTATTACCAGAACTACTGCGCAGGTTGTCATGCGACCCAGTATCAGCGCTATGAACGGGTAGCGGATGACCTGGGCATACCCCATGACCTGATGATGGAACACCTGGTGTTCGATAAGTCTGCCAAGATCGGTGATCTGATGCATAACAGCATGGATCCGGACGAAGCGAAGGTCTGGTTTGGCGCTGCGCCTCCGGATCTGACACTCGTGTCCCGCGTCAAGGGTGGGCCTGACTGGCTATATACCTACCTCCGGACTTTCTACGAAGACCCAAGCCGTCCTTATGGGGTAAACAACAAGGTCTTCCCGGATGTTGGTATGCCCCATGTGCTTCTGGGGCTTCAGGGAGTACAGATCGACAATTGCGGTGATACCGACCCAACGGCCCGTGACCCGCTGACCGGAGACAAAATCTGTGGCCTGACGGTTGATCCGGAGCGTAAGGGGAGTATGACGCCCACCGAATACGATCAAATGGCCTATGATTTGACCAACTTCCTGGCTTACTCTGCGGAGCCAATGCAAGAACAGCGTAAGCAGCTGGGTATTTATGTATACCTGTTCCTGGCGCTGTTCTTTGTGTTTGCCTATCTGCTCAAACGGGAATTCTGGAAGGATGTCCACTAACCAATAGTCGCCGTTATTGGCTTTCTGAATCAACTAGCCCACAAAGGAAGGTTCTTCTTTGTGGGCTTTGTGCTTTTTATGGTTATCAAAAAGCAGACAATGGCGGGTTTCATCTCTGGCTGTCAGTAGAAGGGCTTGCTAAGATTCCAGTTTTTTGTATCCCCTTGGTATATAACGATGAGTAAATCACTGCGTGACCAGCTGATGAAAGCTGGCCTTGCGACAAAACAACAGGCATTACAGGCCAAGACCAGTAATAAGAAAAAGAAACAGCAGGCTGCCCGCTCTGGTGATATGACCGATCAGGAAAAGCGTCGTATTGAGCTGGAGAAAGAGAGACAGGCTCAGGCTGAGAAAGATCGTGAGCTGAATCGACAGCTTGAAGATGAACGTCAGCGTAAGGCGTTGGAGGCACAGGTTCGTCAACTGATTGAGACTAATGTATTGTCCCGTAATGGAGGCGAAGCAGAATATAAGTTTGTTTATGAAAACAAAATCAAGAAAATTTATGTGACTGATGAACAGTTAACCAGGTTGGAAAGGGGCTTGCTGGCCCTGGCGATACTGGGCGACGATTTTCTGGTCATTCCTGCGCCGGTGGCCAGTAAGATTGCAGAGCGAAAGCCAGAAGCGATTGTCATGCAGAATGATAAGTCTGGTGATTTGACCGAGGAAGAAGAAGACTGGTATGCGGATTATCAGATTCCGGATGACCTGATGTGGTAACGGGGGCTAACCCCCCGTTCAATTAATGTGTTCTCGAAATGTTACTTAATGAATGAGAACCATTGTTGGCTGCTCTGCCAACGGGTTAGTCAACCGTTGCCAGGGCTTCAATTTCTACCTTCACATCTTTTGGCAGACGGGCAACTTCAACCAGGCTGCGGGCAGGGAAAGGTACTTTGAAGTACTGCTTGTAGACTTCGTTAATATTGCTGAACTCATCCATATCGCGAACGAATACGGTGACTTTTTTCACACGGTCCATGCCGCTGCCAGCCGCTTCCAATACCGCTTTCAGGTTTTTCAGGCACTGATGAGCCTGCTGTTTGGTGTCTTCAGAGACTTCTCCGGTTTCCGGATCGATTGGCAGCTGGCCCGATGTGAATACCAGGTTACCAAAGCGCATACCCTGAGAGTATGGGCCGATAGCCGGAGGAGCGTCAGGGGTTTCGATCACTTTGTCCATGATGATTAAGCTGCTTTGTTTAAGGGAAAGGAGCGAGATTTTAGAGATGTCACGTGTGTTTGTCATCGGTTCAAAATGAATTTTTGGGTTTATTTTTGACTTGTTTCCCAAAGATCATGACTGCTGTGTTTACGCTTCAGATGTCGTCTTTTGGCAGGAATGCTTTGTGTAGAACTTGATGGCGAGGGGGATGCTCAGTCGAAAAGCCTCGTCTTCAAAACTCCTCTCCATATAGTGTTTTTTGAATTCAGAAAGCTTAATCTGTTTATTTTCAAGTTGTCGTACATGCACTAATTCGTGGGCAATGGTGATGCGGACTTCACTTGGCTCCAATCCCCTGGCAAGAGCCAGTTGGTAACTCCCGTTCTTCAGTGGGAGTGTATACCCGAGCATATTGGGCCCGGGCATCCTCATGTGCACATACTCAATACTAATGTCAGGATCAATGCCTAACTCTTCCATGTAAAAAGCCTGCATATCCAGAAACGTACAACCTGAAGGATTAAGTTCATCACTGTACATTGCTTTGATTGGCGGTGATGCAATGATCCACAGGAACACAGGAATGATCGGTATCGCCTTCACGTTAACCTTGTCTTATATTGCTAAACTGCCATGGGTAGATAACTCCGTTCATTCCGGATTATGAACACCAAGTCAGATTTCAAAACTGTCACATTTTTATCGTAAAGTGGCATCATGAGTACGGATCCTTTGGCGATTGACGGATTGTTATCGGCACCTTTGAGTGAGGGTTAAATTATGTGGTTCCAGAAACAGGTTCAGCTGCGTCCCTACCAGAGGGGTTTTCATCTGGTTACGGCCGAAATTATTGGTCAGTTATCGGAGCTGAAGAAGTATAAGACAGGGATTTGTCATATCTTTTTACAGCATACTTCTGCTTCACTGATACTCAATGAGAATGCCGACCCCAATGTCCGTCATGATATGGAAGCCTTCAGCAATCATTATATCCCTGAAAATGAAGAGTATTTTCTCCATGTGATAGAAGGCAGTGATGATATGCCGGCCCACATTAAATCCAGCCTGTTTGGTGCCGATGTAATCATTCCAATCACAGACGGTTCGCTGGCTTTGGGTAATTGGCAGGGGATATGGCTGGGGGAACACAGAGACAGCGGTGGAAGTCGTAAGTTAATCATCACTTTACACGGTGAAAGTTATACGTAATGATAAAAAACAAGCATTAATAATGTATTTTTTATACAGGAGGGTGAGACCAAACTGGCATTTTAACAATGCTGGACTATAACTATAAAAATTGGACAAGAAGTCAATCTAAATATTTCGGAATGGACATTCCGAAAACCAGTACCTAGAGGACATAGCTATGGCACGGAAAAAGCCGACTAAAGCTGCTGCTGGTTTTGATGGCGCTGATATAGGGTTTCTGGGGAGCCGCGACGAACCTGCTGAAGAGAGGACCGTCGAGTCTCGTAAAAAACTCAGGGCAAGTCTGGATGCCCAGGTAGAAGAGTTTTTGAAGAAAGGAGGCCAGATTGAGGAGGTTCCATCGAACATTACCGCAGACCCACCGAAAAAGCCCTCCGGTGAATATGGTAACAGACCAATATAGTTTAACCGTTAAAGCCTGGCATTCGCCGGGTTTTTTTTGCGCATATATTTTATACCAGAAGCGCACGCCAGCATGGATGCAAGGCTGCCCATGAAAAATGATCAGTAAGCGCTTCCAGAAGATTCAAACGACTTCTACCCAATTACCACCGTCGTAAGGCGATAGTTCTCCAATTGGTTCCAGTGACAATTCAAATCTTGCCACGACGTTATGGAAAGCTTCTTCTGCTGCCGGGTCTACCGCGACCAACAGTCCACCGCTGGTTTGGGGGTCACAGAGAATGTGTTTCTGTTGCTCGGTAATATTGGCGGCTTTGTGGCCATAGCTGGCATGGTTTCTTTCCGTTCCGCCGGGAATGCAGCCCTGCTGACGATAGGTTTCCACATGAGGAAGAAGTGGCAGCTTGTCGGTATACAGCGTGGCTTTTACCTTGCTGCCTTCACAAACCTCCAGAAGATGGCCAAGAAGACCAAAGCCAGTAACATCGGTGATGGCACTGATGCCATTCAGCAGAGACAGGTCGGCCCCCATGGTGTTCATTACGCACATGGAGTCACGGGCAATATGCCGGTGCTCCTCCTGCAACAGCTTTTTCTTTTGCGCGGTTGTGAGAATACCAACGCCAAGCGGCTTGGTCAGATAAAGCTTGTGACCGGCCTGAGCCTGATCATTTCTTTTCAGATGCTCAAGGGATACACGACCAGTGACGGCAAGTCCGAAGATGGGTTCAGGAGCGTCAATACTGTGGCCTCCAGCCAGAGGTATACCAGCATCGGCACAGGCCTGACGACCACCGTCTACTACCTGAGCTGCGACTTCCGGCGGTAGCTTATTAACGGGCCAGCCAAGAATGGCTATGGCCATCAAGGGCGTGCCACCCATGGCGTAAATATCGCTGATGGCATTGGTGGCAGCGATGCGACCAAAGTCAAATGGATCATCAACAATAGGCATAAAGAAATCAGTAGTGCTGATGATCCCTTCACCATTGCCAAGGTCAACAACGGCTGCATCATCCTTGCTGGCATTACCTACAACCAGGTTAGGAAACTCTGGGAGAGTAAGGTTGGTTTGCAAAATACCGTCAAGAATCTGTGGTGAAATTTTACATCCACATCCCGCACCATGACTGTATTCTGTGAGCTTCAGATCCTTCATTAATACTGCCTCTGAGCTAACTCTTAAAATGCGCATACTTTAGCACCGCGACCTCTTTCATTAAATGCCTTAAGGGGGAGAAGGTTGCACACATTTACCAGGCATCCGCAGAAAACAGAGGTTTCTAATGTCATTTCTATGTGATAAAAGGTAATTTTAGACGTTAGTGTTAAGTAGCTAACCGTATAAATCCCTGCATTTTGGATTACATATGGCTACTGCCTTGGACCAGGTTGATCCAAAGCGAAAGAAGAATAGTGATAATTGATGAATCAGGAGAATCGGATGGGAGCACTAACTTTGCCTTGTTCTTCTATCGATGATTTGCTGCAGCAACAGTCGGCAGCGTTGCAGCAGTGGCTTTCCAGCGGTGGTCGCAAGATCGAAGGTCTGGTTGTTCGTAAATTTCCCGCCTGGCTGGAGCCTGACCAATTTATTAAAGCAGGCTCAGGTGCCCGGTTTGATACTGCGCGTTTTCGCCTGATGATGTGTAATAAATATGACATCTGGCGAGTTAATATAGATATGATCTTTCATACCAGGGCGCGGCTATTGGATGACGGCTCTACCGCCGGTCCCGGAATATTATTTAATGTACTGGATGATGAAGATCAGAGTGTTCTGATTGATTATTTTGAGGCACATGTTCCCGACCTGGCGGATTTAATAACGCCGGAGCATTGGTGTACATACTGGTTTAAGAAGCTGGCCAGGAGTCATCACATCAATCGGATTTTCGCTTATAAAGAGTTCGAAGCTGAGATTGATTGAGATTGACTTGTAGCTGAAAGCAGCTTTTTAATCACTGAAAAAGCTGCTGAGTAACATGGGACGTTATCCGCTTTTTGCTTTATTCAACCATGCCTGCGAAAAGGACTGAAGCATTGGGATAACAACTGCCCAGATAATGGCCAGGATCAACAGCGTCTGCCATAAAGGCTGGGCAAGGGTTACATCACTCATTTTTGACCCAGCCAAATAGCTTAATGGTCCCCCTAAGAAGCCCAGTATGGCTCCGTAGAGTTTGTGGGTTCGGGACCAGTCAAGGCTGTGCCGGAGAGTGGTGCCGAATATCAGCCACAGACAGGCCAGCCAGAGTGGTAAAATACGTCCAGCGTCATCCAGTTGAGAGTTAAACTTCAGGATGTCCAGATTTCCAAGAAAGCTATCGATAGCGCACCCCAGTAGCAAAGTAAGAGCCAGTATTTGTTTTTCCTTATGCCAGTTACCTATCCATAGCAGGTGGATAAAAAGGACTATTACGGCTGCAGCCAGGGCAATTTGATCCCCCCCAAGAACACAGGCAAACCAGCCAAGCTGGAAAAGCAGATAATTAGTAATCAGTTTTATTTTGTCGTTTGTCATCATTATTAGAACACCAGTGGGCGATAGGTGGGTTCCAGTTCTACGGTCAGGATATCCCGAATGGTTTCCAAAGCGAACTGAACTTTATTGTTACTATCACGGCTGCTGATACAAAGGCGTATGGCCTGGGAGACTGAGTAGCTGTCAACGGCGAACAGTTCTGACTCCTGGCAGGTCCGGGGTGGCCTAAGAGTTATTGGCATCACAATAACTGTAGTAACCCAAGAATCTATGGTTGGGTTGGCATCAAAATGATTATTCAGGTGAGCCTCCCAAATACATGAACTGCATTTTGCATAGATAATCCGAGTCTTGGTGCAGAAATGCCGTTGTTTTGGCTGCTGGGGATAGTAATTTCCCAGCCGGTTCGGAGTGCTCCACAAGTAATGCTCTAGAGGATCAAATAGTAATCAGTGTGTCCTTCTGGGACACAACCTTATGGCAATCAGTGCCGTAGACAAGTTCAGTCTACAATTGGTGTCACTTTCGTTCGTTACGATTATTCTTGTCCTTCAGGTTGGACCCTGAAGGTGGATCAATGCGAGAAAAAAACAGTAAATTCTCAACCTGCTACCGGCGTTAATTGATAAACTGTGTGAGGAAAAGAAGGAATCCTGAAGTGATATTTTCGCTTCAGGCTTCAACTATTATTGCGGAAGTAGCGGTAGTGGTTTGACTTTCTTCTTGATATTCGCTTCCGGCTTCCTCTTCAGGTAAGCGCCAATTTAACCTGCGTATGTTGCCATTTTAACCGTAAAATGCTTGTGTCATGACAACTGGTTTATCCTTGCAGGAACTCTTCAAGCCAGTCATGGTTGTTGTTGACCCGTTCTGACCCGGTCGCAAATAAATCAAAATCCGGCGACAATAAATCAGAA
>NZ_JAGHQV010000450.1:0-598 GCF_017744175.1 Thalassotalea sp. G20_0
CTATCCAGTCCCGAACCTTGACAAACTCCTGGCTGAGCACTTTACCGGACGGTTTGCGAAACGTGATTTCCAGCGGGAACAGGGATTTTCCCCGCAAAACACTTCTCAGAAACGCCCCGGAACTCCATGGGCGCAGGGATTTTTTCTGCAGTTCGGTGAGAGTAATCATTTAGCTAATGGCTTCTGCCCTGTGCTGGTTTATGGTTTCCTGCAGCAGGCGCTCCTGTTCCTGCTGTTTCTCCTTTTGGCCACCGGATTTGCCACCCGCATCGGAATAAAACTCTTTTTCCGAGTCATCTTCCCGGTAGCGTTCCGAGGCATTGAACAGGAACCAGTTGCGCACGTCGGTCACTTTCCGGGTCCAGCGTTTGTCCAGCTCGCTCTGGCCTTCCCGGCCATTAAACCGTTCAACAATGGTTTTTACCTGAAGGAACTTGTTTTCCGCATAGGCATCATCGCTGTTATCGGCACTCAGCGTATCGCCGAGGCAGTTGCGCAGGTCGATTTTGAACTGGTTGATCTCCGGGTCCCGGTGATTGTCCGCCACAAGTCGTATATAGGTGCCGTCGCTGTAGTCAATAGCGGCCAGGGAGCGGTT
>NZ_JAGHQV010000451.1:0-593 GCF_017744175.1 Thalassotalea sp. G20_0
AGGATATTCTTTCTGATTTTTCTCAGTGTCAGGCATCAACAATGTTGAACCGTCAGTAAGCAGTACACGACGTTGATGCCATAGCCAAGATTCTGGCGAGGCGCGATCAAGGCTATTGCCTGATGCGCGCAGCAAGCCTCTTATGGATGCTTCAGTCAACCGTTGCCTCGCTTTGCAATATGCGCTGGTGTCAGTGTTGGGCACCTTATTCTTGTTGCCCTTGACGACCTGATCTCTCGCTTCATCAATGAGGGCGTGGCGACATGATTTGGTGTCACTGGCCACCTGTCGCATGAATAAAGTTAATGTTTTGATGGGTGGAAAACCTCGTACCCTGCAACCGGGGTAACAGTCCTGAAAAGAGTTAAGGTCATCAGAGGTTAGGATTGATGAAAATTCATCGTTTTCAGTCTGTGCAAATTGGTGAAGGCAATCATCTGCGAGGCACAGGAATTCTTGGCTAGACTTGTTCATGGCTTGCTCGGAAGGGAAATATTTATGCTTGTGACTTTTATAGTCGCTTCTTTCCGAGCAAGCTTTGAATTATCAAGGGGTGAGGCCTTAAGTCAGTGCCATTGATCCATGTACTGCTC
>NZ_JAGHQV010000452.1:0-592 GCF_017744175.1 Thalassotalea sp. G20_0
GTCTTGATGGCGACAGGCGAAGCCTGAGAATGTGGGAGGTTCTGTGAACTGAAATCATTCGTTGAAATCCAGTGGGTTCGACTCCCACCCGGTAAAGATTAACCATCAGCCGGAAGCGAGTTTTGCTTAGTCATGGGTAACCTTGGCTTTGAAGCGTAAACAGCAGGTACTTATGAAGCAACTCTCAGGAGTCCGGAAGCGAATTCATAAGTGACCGGATAGTAGGTACTGGAAGTCTTAGTGTCCCATAGTACTGATGACAACGGGGAACTCTGCTCAGGAGGACCCGGACGAGGAACTATCTCTTAGTCACATCTCCACACCTCTTGTCATTCGGCAGGTGTGGAGACGATCCTGCAGTTTTGCCCAGCCATCCCAAATAGCCAGCCATCCCGGTATCCCTGTACGCTTTTAATTGCACCAGCCACCCACCTTGGCTATGGTATGCAGCAACCACGTCAACGATGGTACTTTTTTAGGTAAAGGCTTTCCTTCATAAAAGGTCAGCCAAAGTACTTTCCACTCCTCATCGCTGACTACCCGATTGGCCGGTGTCTTTTCATTCCAGGCTTTGTCGTCCTTTTGTTTTCGC
>NZ_JAGHQV010000453.1:0-592 GCF_017744175.1 Thalassotalea sp. G20_0
GTCTCACAGAGCTTATGCTTTAAACATACGCTCATAAGACAGAAAGATTCAGACATCATCCTGCCACTGAATAATAATCTGGCCCCGGCTGACATTGTACAAATGTCGGGTAAGGTCCTCTCTTCCGGTTTCTGGCATCAAGATCATCATCCTGACTGACTGGCCATAGTCACACTGCTCCAGGCTCGCGTGAAACTGGTCAAGGTGATGGCGAACCATCTGCTCCCGGGCATAGTCACAGAGAAGTACGCCCGCTCTTAGTGCAACCCGCTGCTCAAGGGGCAATTGTTCACAGGCCTGCTGAACAGACGCACTGTAAGCCCTGACCAGCCCACCAGCCCCCAGTTTCACGCCACCAAAGTAACGCACCACTACAGCCACAACATCACCAATACGCTTATGTTGAAGTACATTCAACATCGGGCGACCAGCAGTACCAGAAGGCTCACCATCGTCGTCAAACCCAACCACAGCACCGCCATCCGGTGCACCTGCAACGAAGGCTGAACAGTGATGAGTGGCATCCGGGTATTCGATACGCTTTTCTTCAACAAACGCCAAGGCTTCCTGCCAGGAGTGGGCCGGAGAAATG
>NZ_JAGHQV010000454.1:0-592 GCF_017744175.1 Thalassotalea sp. G20_0
ATCAAATATGGTTTGATTTGTGATAAACCGTTTTATCAGTGGTTGCAGGAAAACATTGGGCGGTTGCTGGATCGTGATCCGGAGGCGCTTTCCTACGCAATCCATCAATCCTGTCAGGACAAAGCCAGAGTGGTCGAGGCGGATGAGACTGAATCCGGTATTCGCGCCATTCTCAATCTTGGGCACACCTTTGGTCACGCAATAGAAACGCATACCGGCTATGGCTCCTGGCTGCACGGTGAAGCGGTGGCTGCTGGTATGGTGATGGCGGCTGATCTTTCCTGCCGGGAAGGTCATATATCCAGAGAAGACGTCGATGGTCTTATATATTTGCTTGAGCGTGCCAGCCTGCCGGTGATGCCTCCTTCTGGTATCAACCCGGATCGCTTTCTCGAGCTAATGGCAGTGGATAAAAAAGTGCTGGATGGCCAATTGCGGCTGGTGCTTCTGGGCTCTGTTGGGCATGCTGTGGTGACGGATGGTTTTAGCCATCAACATTTAATTGACTGCCTTGAACAGTTCTGTTCCTGAATACTTTCTCAATGGCTGGAGCGTACTCTCCAGCTCTCACTATCTTAGTCATAACTATTTT
>NZ_JAGHQV010000455.1:0-591 GCF_017744175.1 Thalassotalea sp. G20_0
CTCCCACTGCTTGTACGTACACGGATTCAGGTTCTATTTCACTCCCCTCAACGGGGTTCTTTTCGCCTTTCCCTCACGGTACTGGTTCACTATCGGTCAGTCAGGAGTATTTAGCCTTGGAGGATGGTCCCCCCTCGTCCGAAGACAGTTCAGACAGGATTTCACGTGTCCCGTCCTACTCGATTTCACATTAATTGGCCTTTCGTGTACGGGGCTATCACCCACTATGGCGGCACTTTCCAGAGCCTTCCACTAAACCAAAAACTGCTTAAGGGCTAATCCCCGTTCGCTCGCCGCTACTGGGGGAATCTCAATTGATTTCTTTTCCTCCGGGTACTTAGATGTTTCAGTTCCCCGGGTTCGCCTTCCAGACCCTATGTATTCAGGTAAGGAATAACGGCTTATGCCGTTGGGTTTCCCCATTCGGAAATCTCCGGATCAAAGTCTGTTTATCGACTCCCCGAAGCTTATCGCAGATTACCACGTCCTTCATCGCCTCTGACTGCCAAGGCATCCACCGTGTACGCTTAGTCACTTGACCATATAACCCAAAACGATTTACTTTCGTAAATCGTTAGAGGTCAGTCAATA
>NZ_JAGHQV010000456.1:0-591 GCF_017744175.1 Thalassotalea sp. G20_0
CTGTCTGCTTGGCCGTGCCGGGGGGTGCTGATTGTTTTGATTGTCTGGCCTGTGCAGCGGTTGATCCGTCTGTTGAGGTTGGTGAGGCCGTTGTGCTGTCAGATATACCGGAGTTGCCTTCTGCCGTTGTGCTGTCAGATATACCGGAGTTGCCTTCTGCCGTGATGGTTTCGGATGTTGCTGATGCTATTTGTCGGGCTGTCGATGGATGTTTTGATTTTTCATTAATTGTCGTCTGAGTTGTTGTGGCCGAAGCGGATGATGTTAATGATGAACCTGTTCCTGCGGGTGATGAGGCTTGTGCCAGCGTTGCAGCAGCCATCGTGTTATCCGGAATACCGGAAGTTCCTTGCAGTCCCGGGCTAACAGACGTTGATTGTGCTTTTTCCTGAGTTAATGATTGTTGCGCTGTTGTTTGTTCAGTAGCTGAGCCTGTTGATGCAGGCGTCAATGATGGAGACGCAGCTGAGCTTTTTCCGAAGCTGGAAGTAGCTGTCTGCGTGGTGGTCTCAAGGGTTGGTGTTGCCGCCTGGCTTGATTGCCTGGTTTGAGCAGCGGCTGACATTGTTGTTGAGGTTGGAGCAGCCGTTG
>NZ_JAGHQV010000457.1:0-589 GCF_017744175.1 Thalassotalea sp. G20_0
GATGGAAGTGCGCTGTTTCAGGATAAGGGCGTGGATAATGATACCAGCGATGCTGACAGCAACACTGCTGCACCAGCAGCCAATCAAACCCCGGGCAGCCCTGGTGCCTTGAGACAACCGGCGGTTCAGCAGGACACGATCCAACAACCGCTCCGGAAAACCGTTAACCCTGTTGCCAATGAAGAGCGCAGGGCAGACCTGCCCGGTTTTGTCAGGAAGCGACTGACAAGTCAATGGGATCGTTCGGTACACAGCCTGTTACAGCAGTTTTTCAACCGGAAAAAACAATTGATTCACACCCATGAAGAGCAGATCGCCTGGCTCAGCCCAAAGCTGGACAAAATCCGCAGAAAGCAGGGCAGCGAAGTCTTGATGGAACACCTGGCATGGGAACATATTAATGCAGCAGAGCAGCCTCTGTTTCAGGATGTTGGGCATGGGCAGGAAAGTACGGTCAAGACGTGCGCTGCGCACCTGAACCAGGCAAGGGATTTGCTGCTGCAGAGCATCATCCGAAAAACAGGTATTCAATACCAGCAGCTACCGGATCCGGAAAACTTTGAGGTGGATGTATTGAACATTGCGGAAC
>NZ_JAGHQV010000458.1:0-589 GCF_017744175.1 Thalassotalea sp. G20_0
GGGGGGGGGAGGGTTGACGGCAGGGTTACCGACACCACGGCAGTGAACAGCTATGTCACAACCAAGGGTAGGTTTGCACAAGGCAGCATCGGGGGGGGGGTAAATAAAGGAACGGTTGCCAACACCACGGCGGTGAACAGCTATGTCAATGGCAATATAAAGAATTTTGGATCTACCTCCAATGATCAGCTTCTTTGCCAAAAAGCAGACCCACGGGTGTTAACAGCCAGTTGCTCTTCGCGAACAGAATTTCTGGATGCATTGGATTTGTCGTACAGTGATGTTTGCCCGATATTGGATTTGTCGTACAGTGATGTTTGCCC
The DNA here is from genome assembly GCF_017744175.1 of Thalassotalea sp. G20_0. Taxonomy (NCBI): domain Bacteria; kingdom Pseudomonadati; phylum Pseudomonadota; class Gammaproteobacteria; order Alteromonadales; family Colwelliaceae; genus Thalassotalea; species Thalassotalea sp. G20_0. Next base: position 324 of record NZ_JAGHQV010000458.1, read on the forward strand.
GATAAATGCCGCTAAAGAGTCAACACCCACTACAGCATCAACAGCCGCTAAAGAGTCAACAGCTGCGGTGGCGGCAAATGCCACAGTGTCAACACCCACTACAGCATCAACAGCTGCGCCAGCAGCCGCCACAGTGTCGACAGACGCTACAGCATCAACAGCCGCTACGGTGGGAGGAATTACCACAGGTTCCCTTATGGTAGCGGGCGGATTGGGATTGGGGATTGCCGCCTATTCAACCTATCAATGGATTACCGGTTACCAGG
>NZ_JAGHQV010000459.1:0-588 GCF_017744175.1 Thalassotalea sp. G20_0
GGTTCTATGCATAATTATATTTCATTAATTCATGGAAATATAAAAAGCAGACTGCGGTTCTGTTCAGAAGTTCATTTTGCTGAAATGTGAAAACGGTTCCTGGGTCGAAAGGAGGGGATTACTGGCTGCTTTTTCTCTTTCTCTTGGCTGGTTTGCCGGTTTGTTCTTCTGAATGTTCTTCGGCGGTTAAGTAACCGTGATCTGAGGGTTGCCTGCCTTTATCAGCAGTAACGTAAGCCGCATCTGCCCACCTTCTTTTAAGTGATACAGAGCCATGACCCTGTGGCGGGATGCCTATCCTGGTCTTTATTTGATCAATACATGGTTTCATTAAATCCTGATTCGAAAGCATGTTAACCGGAATTTCAGTAACCTCAAATCCTGCTTTTTGCAACAGTGCGATTTTAAGCAGAGTCGAACCCTTCCTGGTTTTGAAATCACCACCCACGTAATGAGACGGTCCCTGAACTTCAATCACCATGTTGTGATCTGGCAGTAGCAGGTCAACCGGAGGCAGTGAGTTCAGACTCTTTTCTTCTTCAATCTGCAAAGAGGGAAATCTTGATTGGAGTTGATCGCGAAAGTCGG